>NZ_JBHMAU010000014.1:0-30695 GCF_042429315.1 Brevibacterium otitidis
GAAGTCCACCGCCCACACCACGTTCGGCGCGTCCGCTGTTGCGGGGTCGACGGTCGAGGACCCGACGCGTTTGCGACGCCGCTGCTGCGGGACGCGGAGGCCCTCTGGGCTGACCCCGTTTCGTAGGTCCGGTGGTTCTGAGAGTCGTCCTGTCGCCCGAGGGTTCGGGCAGGGAGACTGGTCAGACATGTCGAACAGCAGGAAGCGTCACACCCCGGAACAGGTCGTCCGCAAGCTCGGGCAGGCCGACAGGATGCTCTCCGACGGCGCGGATGTCGCGGCGGTGTGCCGGGAGCTCGGGGTGTCCGAGCAGACGTACTACCGGTGGCGTAACCAGTACGGGTTGAAGGCCGACGACGCGAAGCGCCTGAAGGAGCTCGAGAAGCAGAACGCGACGCTCAAGCGGCTGCTCGCCGAGGCGGAGTTGGAGAAGGCCGCGCTCAAGGAGTTGGCTGAGGGAAACTTCTAGGCCCGGGCAGGCGCCGCGCCGCCGTCGCTCACCTGATCAGGACACTGCAGGTGGGTGAACGGATGGCGTGTCGTCTGGTCGGGCTGTCCCGCTCCGCGTACCGGCGGCCGCTCAAGGGCGACACGACCACAGACCCGGACCGGGCGTTGCGGGACTGGCTGCGTGCCTGGGCGAAGAAACACCCCCGTTACGGGTACCGACGCGCGTATCACGATGCGCGCGCCGAGGGCTGGGTCGTGAACCACAAGAAGATCCAACGCCTCTGGCGTGACGAGGGCCTCCGCGTCCCGCAGCAGCGGCGTCGCAAACGCGTCGGGTCCTCGACCGTCGACCCCGCAACAGCGGACGCGCCGAACGTGGTGTGGGCGGTGGACTTCCAGTTCGACGCCGACGAGCAGGGCCGGCCGATCAAGATCTGCTCGATCGTCGATGAGCACACCCGGGAATGCATCGGCGGGCTGGTCGAGCGGTCGATCACCGCCGACCGGCTCACCGCGCACCTCGAGGATCTCGTCGCCGTCCGCGGCGCTCCCGCTGTGCTCAGGTCCGACAACGGGCCGGAGTTCATCAGCGAAGCGATGGCCGACTGGGCAGGCACCCGCACCGGCCTGTCCTACATCCCACCGGGCTCGCCGTGGCGGAACGGGTACGTCGAGTCGTTCAACAGCTGGCTCCGCGACGAGTGCCTCAGCATCAACAGCTTCTACTCGCTGCTGCACCTGACTTGGCTCATTTTGTTAGTGCGTGAGTTTGCTGTTCATGATCGCGTCGATGATGGCTTTTTCTTGGGCGGGGATGTGGGGCGGGAAGGTCTGCTGGGTGCCGTTGATCTCGATCGTCGCCGACCGCAGCGGCTGTAGGCGCTTGACGATGTTGCCGATCGCCAGCCCGGTGCGGGTCTGGACGTAGCGCGATACCGCCAGGGCGGCGAACACGATGGTCAGGTGCGCTTCGATCGATTCGCGGACTCGGTGGAAGATCGGCCGGGCGGCCAGGTCGGTCTTGGACATGCGGAACGATTGCTCGACGTGCCACAGGTCGTGGTAGGACGACACCACCTCTGCCGCCGGTATGATGCTGGCCGGGATGTTGGATGAGTATCCCTTCCAACCGACGAGCTGTATAGCTCGTGCGTAGGAGGCTTCGTCGAGTTCTTTCTTCCCGCCTTTCTCCCGCACGAACCTGGCCTTCTTCGGTGCCCGTTCCCCGTCGATGATCGCGATCGCTCGGTTGCGCTGCTGATTGAGCGTCGCTTGGTCCCGCAGCGCTCTCTTGCGCCGGTACTGCCAGACGGCCCGCCATTTGTCGGTGTCTGTTTCGGGGTCCCACACCGGCTCGGCCCGGCGCGGCACCTGGTCCGGATCGGGTGCCGACCGCCGCATCGTGATGGTGTCAACGGTCAGCCCGTCCTCGTGGTGGGTGCCGTGCCAGTGGAAGTACTTCGCCAGGTCCTGCGGCGCCTTCGTCTGCCGCGACCCGACGATGAACCGCAAGCCGGCGTCGTCGAGGTCTTGCAGGTTCTTCGCCGACAGCATTCCGGCATCGGCGACCACTACCATATCGGCCACGTTGTGGCGGTCCTGGAAAGCCTTGATCACCGGGATCATCGTGTGCGTCTCGGCCTTGTTCCCTTCGAACGAGCGAATCTCCAGGGGAAACCCGGTCCGGTCGACGAGCAGCCCGATGACGATCTGCGGATCGACCCGGCGCTCCTTCGAGTACCCGACCTTGCGGTAGGAGTCTTCCTTCTCCGCCTCGAAATACAAGGTGGTGACGTCATACAGCAGCAGCGACAGCCCCGTGGTGGCGGCGCTGTAGGCGAAGCAGGCCTTCGCGATCTGATCCCGATAGTCCTGTTCCTGGATCCTGCCCAGGCTCCGCTTAATCGTGGCGTAGCTGACAGCGTCGAACCCGAGGTCGCGCAGCACCCGAGGCGCGTCGCGCTTCGACGTCGGCTCCACGATCCGGGCCACCACCAAGTCGCCGAACACCGCGTCGTCGACCCGGTCGAATCCCAACTGCCGATATGCCGCAGTCAGCACCTCCCGCAAGATCCCGGCCCGGGGTCGCCGCCACTCGTCCGGCAGGAGCACGCCCTGCCACAGGTGGCTCAGGGTCGAGCAGCGCGGCTTGCCCACCGTTTTCCTCAACCAGCGACTGAGTGGGCATCTCTGCAAACCCGATGTCGATATCGAGCGTCTGCTGCCCGTCATCGATCCAGCCCCTGGCATGGGCCAGCAGAACCCCGAGCTCGGCCTCGGTATGCGCCGACCCGATGTGCTTGATGATGCGCTGCCGACCGCGCGAATACTCAGCCACCTGCACCGCAGTCGCCCCGGACTTCGTGCGGACCCGCCGGATGAACACCATCCCACGACTCTAAACGACCCCCGTTAGTGCGTGAAAAAGCACGAAATCACAAGCAAAGCTCCAGGTCACGAAACCGAAGCACCGAAACCAAGACAACCGTGAGCCAAGTCAGGTTCAACAGCTGGCTCCGCGACGAGTGCCTCAACATCAACAGCTTCTACTCGCTGCTGCACGCGCAGGTCGTGATCGGCGACTGGAAAGACGAGTACAACCATCACCCCCGGCACTCCTCGCTCGGCTACCTACCCCCAATCGAGTACGCTCAGCAATGCACCCATCAAATCGAAACCGACGACTCACAGAGCGTCCGGACCGAATGAAGGGGGCGGCCCAAGGCAAGCAGCGTTTGATTGTGGCGTAGGACGCTGACTGCACACCGACTTCAGCAAGAGTTTCGATTGATTCGAACTTCGAGCCAGGATGAATGATCCTCGCTGCCACCAGGTCATAGAACACACTGTCACCACCAGTAGCAGCATCGAGCCCGAGCAGGCAGAACGCCCCACGGATAGCATCCAGCAGAAAACCAGCCCGCTCAGCCGAAACCTCCACCGGATTATCCACCGACCCCGTCCCCGCAGACACCGCCGCGCCAGGGCTCCCGATGTCAAGGGCCAGCTGATCACCATCGATCAGACGCTGCGCTTCAGCGATGAGCAACGCGAGTTCCTCATCCGAATGCGCCGAGCCCACATGATCAAGCACAGGCCTGTTCCCGACATACCGCCAGATCACCTGCACAGCCGTCGCCCCCGAAGCAGTCGGCACAGTACGGATCCTCGGCAGTGGCATATCCCACAGCCTACCGCCACCCTAACCACCCGATTAGTCAGGAATTCGAGCACTTCACAACCCAAACCCGCAGGTCACAGTGTCAATATGATCTATATCGCACCCATTTGAGCCAAGTCAGGTCCAATATAGATATGTATTAATGTAATACTTACAACCCGCGCCAAGGTGAATGTGGCTCTTCAGAGTTGAGTGTGGGGTGAGGCGTCCAGGCCGCCAGCGATGAGGAGCATTCGTAGTCGGTAGTTCTCGAGGTTGCGGAACCTGCGAGCGATCCGCCTGCCCAGCTCGATGAGCCCGTTGACCGCCTCGGTGCCACCGTTGCTGGCACCACCGGTATCGAAGTACGCCAGGATTGTCGTCTTCCATTTCCGCAGCGTCCTGCCCAGTCTGGCGATCTCTGGGATCGGGCACGTCGGCAAGGCCTCGATCACGCGGGTGGCCAGCCTGCGCCCTTGAGCGTGAGTGTCCTGGTGGAACATGTCACGCACGTCCTGCGCGCACTGGTAGGCGACTTCGACAGCGACATGATCCTCATGCGCGACGAAGGCCGCCTGCAACCGTTTCTGTTGTCGTTCGGTGAGGCGTTCTCGGCCGGCCCGCAGAAGGTTGCGGATGCCGTAGAGCGGGTCGCCCTTCCGGCCCCGGTGCCCGAGTGTCTGCTGCTGGATACGACGGCGGACGTCATCGACGGCGCTGGTGGCGAGCTTGACGATGTGAAAAGCATCGAGCACACAGGTGGCGTCGTCGAGTTGGTCATCGATCGCGTTCTTGTATCCCTGGAACGGGTCCAGCGTCGCAACCTGCACACCTTGGCGGAAGGAAGGCCCGCGTGCGGTGAGCCAGTCCTTGTACACCGTTGCTGAGCGTCCCGGGACGAGATCCAGCAGACGCGCGGTTCGGTGCTGGTGGCGGGTGAGGTCGACCATGCCGGTCAGCTCCTTGGGTCCGCGCCGGCGCGGATCGGTGTGGTGCCAGACGTGCTCATCGACGCCGAGAACCTCGACGCCGTCGAACCGTGCCGGATCATCAGCGGCGGTGTTGAGCACTGGCCGGATCTGGGACCACAGGGTGTTCCACGTCGTGCCCAACTGGCGGGCCAGTCCCTGGACGGAGGCGTTCTCATACCGCAGCTGACGGATCGCCCAGGACACCGCGCGGGTTGTCAGCAGGCCGCGCGGGGCGGCGACCTGCGTGTTCTGCTCGAGGAACGTCACGACCGGGCAGGCAGACTCCCGGCAGATCCAGCGGTGCTTGCGCCATCGCAAGCGGGCAGGACGGCCGGCGGACGGAGCATCGATCAGGGTCACGGTGATGCGTCCGTGGCCGGTCGGGATGACGCCGCAACCGGGGCAACCGGTCAGCGGGCCGCAGGCCTCGATGTCGAGGACCACGCTCTCGTCGGTGGCATCGACGTCGGTCAGGTGCAGTCCGGGGAGGCCGAGGAGGACATCGCAGCGACTGCAACGGTCCAGAGATGTCGAGCAAGAACACGTAGGATGGGGCATTGTCGAGGTCCTTGAGATCAGCGCGGGTAGATGTCCGCTCATCATCAGGGACCTCGATACTTATCCCCAACACCCCTGCCCGATCAGCGTGCCCACACTCAACTCTGAAGAGCCGTGAATGTATGGTAAGCTAGCATTCGCCTTCCGATTCCATCCCCATGCAGGTCACGATGACCAAGCAGAATAACCTGGAGAACCGCATGAACAGCATTCACCCCAGAGTCACGCTCTCCACCATTGCACTAGCGATCTCGCTCGCCGCTGTACTGGCGTTTTCCCTCGCAATTGCAACTCCCTCGGCCGGCCACTCGGCCACCCACAACGAAGTCGATCAAGAAGCACTCACCGACCTCCAGAACGCACTCAAAGATGCCGGATATCAAGGTGATATATCTGAAGCACGGCTTCGTCAGGCATACGAGGAAGGCGAAAACTCAGCCATTCTCCATTCAAAGCCGAACGGATGTTCCACCCCTAAGCTCTCTAAAGTCCTCACAGGTAAGTACGATCGCATTTTCAAGCCAGCATGCGACACTCACGATCGCTGCTATTCAGCATCGTCGAAAACTTCACGCAAATCTTGCGACAGCACGTTTCGGCATAATATGAACAGGATCTGCCATAAGAAGTATGGGAAGTCCACAGCCCCTGGAACGCGAAGCCGGGACTGCATTGGAACCGCTTCGATCTATTACCACTTCGTGCGAGCGTTCGGAAAGAGTCACTATAAGGGAAAGGGAGATCGCTCATGATAGCCGTTGCGCGGAGCTTTCCGCTCATGCTGAAGGTCGTCATTGCGGCGGCGGTCATTGCACTGTTGTCGGGAGGTGCGCTCCTTGTGTGGTCGATGAGCACCGACGATGGTTGGATCAGCATCGGTGTCAATGCCCTGCTCGTTCTTGCAGTCGGGTTCGTCTTGCTGGTCTGGGGGCTAGTCTGGGCAGGCGCACTCATCGCGTCGAGTCGGCGATCAGAATCGCTGAAGCCCAGCGCCTCATCACCGCCTACCAATGCGGACAGGAGCTGAGGCCTGGCCCTCGTAGCAGCTCAGACGGCGTATAGAGGGTGCGGCACGCGAGTGCCACTCACCGCTTGTCGCGGGGCACCCGGCCCATGAGGTAGAACTCCGGGTTCGGTGTCATGCCGGTGACGGTCGCCATCCGGTTCGACAGTCCGAAGAACCCGGTGATCGCAGTGATGTCCCAGGCGTCCTCATTGTCGAAGCCGTGTGCGGCGAGCTCCGCGAAGTCGTCATCGCAGATGAGCCACGGGGTCTGCTGCACCTTCATCGCGAAGTCGAGCATCGCCGTCTGCCGCGCGGGCAGATCAGCATGCCGGTAATTCAGCGCAACCTGATCAGCGATGAACGGGTCCTTCTCGAAGATCCGCAGCATCGCCCCGTGGGCAACCACACAGTACAGGCACTTGTTAGCCGCCGAGGTGACGGTCACGATCATCTCGCGATCGGCCTTCGTGAGCTTGCCGGTGTCCTTCTGCATGAGCGCGTCGTAGTAGGCGAAGAACGCCCGGAACTCTGCCGGCCGGCGGGCAAGATGGATGAAGACATTGGGCACGAAGCCGGTCTGCTGACCGACCTCCTCGATGCGGGCGCGGATGTCCTCGGGCAGGTCGGTGAGTTCGGCGGCGGGATAGCGGTCTGTGGTGTGCGTCATGTCCTCACGATAGGCGCTCCGCCGGCCCAGCAACAGACTGCACCCTAGGCCTCCCGGCACCCGAGGCCTCGGTACCACCCAGCCTCACCGCTGCCGATGCGGCGGCTTCCGTCCCTCATACGGCCATGCGACCTGCTTGACGCGGCGCGACCGCTGGATCAGCAGCCCCACCGCAATCAGCGCCGCCATCGCCAGGACGGCAGCGATGAACCAGAGGAAGAGCTGGAGGGCAGTCGAGGGCGCACCGAAGACGGCGACCGCGATGAACATCGAGGAGAGGAGAATCCCCAGCCACAGCACCAGCCCGATCATGCGCACTGCCGTGGGAAAGGCTCCCGCTGCCATCGGGATCATCGTGGCCAGCCCGCCGGCTGTGATGGCGAGGAGGAAGCAGAAGATGGTGACCACCGACAGCGGGTTGGAGAACAGCTGATCGTAGAGGCTGCCCGGCACTGCTTCTGCACCGACGATCGGCCGCCAGATCACTGCGGCGATGACACCCAGCACTGCGACGGCGACCGCGCCGACGGCGAGCATCGAGGTGAGCCCGGTGAAGCGCACACCGCCGTCAACGCGTTTGGTGCCGATGAACGCCATGGGAGTCAGCGCGCCGGTGATCCCGGCGAACAGCGCTGCGACGACCTCGGTGTGTGTGATGATCACCATATTGTCGGTCTTGACGAATCGGAAATGGACACCGATGACGGTGAATGTGGCGATGACGAGCCACACCACCGCCATGCCCACACAGCGGCCGACATCGGACAGCCAGCTGGGCTGGCTGCGGTCAGCTGGGGTGGGCCCGGCGACCGGTCGACCTGCCGCTGCGGGTGGGGCACCTGCGGCGGGTGCTGCCGTTCCCGAGGAGGCTGCTGCGGGTGCGGACGCGGGTCGCCGTACTGCGGCTGGCCGTGCCCGGGGGGAGCCTGTGAGCCCGTGAGATTCAGGCTGGCCCGGCGGGTACGGAGGATTGGGCGGGTTCGTCATCTCATACCTTCCGATCTGCACCTGTTCTGGGGCTGAGGCTACCGCTGCACGGCTGCCGATGCACTGGGTTGAGGCGGTTTGGGCCAGATCTGGCACAACGGATGCGGCCGGGGCGATGACGGGCAGACGGTCGGCTGGTCAGCAGCGTCAGTGCCGTCAGCGCGACAGCGCGGAGATGACGACCGAGACGATCATCGCCAGCACAAGGGAGTTGAAGGCGAAGCCGATGATGACATTGGCGCGCACCTTCTTCCACGCGGCTTTCGAACGGATGTCGGCGGAGAGGGCAACCGCCATCGTCGAGACGAGCACCGACAAGGTGAGGTAGTCGTCGAACTCCTCGGGCGGTTCGCTGTGGAACCGGATGTGCTGCCCGGCGTCGGCAGGCACATTGAGGTGCATATATCCGCTTGCGAAGGAGTAGACCATGAAGGCCCACGAGGCGGCCACAGAGACGAGGCCGAGGATCAGGTACGTCGGTGACTGGCGCACCACCTCGGTCTGGGCGAGCACGACGGTGAGGAAGATGGCGAAGATCGCAGCAGTGATGGCGAAGTTCGTGGAACCGGCGAAGCCGAGCGCGCGCACCCACCAGCGCTTCTGCACCGCGACCTCGCGGCGGATCTGCACGGCGAGCGCAGAGCCGCGCAGCGAGCGGTAGACGATCGTCGTCCACAAGATGTAGGTGCCGGCGAAGAGGATCCAGAAGACCAGATAGAACTGGATGAGCACCTGTGAGAGTACGGAGACGGCAGTCGGATCCGGTCCCGACCCGATGACGACGACGGAGGCGACGACCATGGCGACGAGGTTGGAGATGGAATAGCGGGTGACGTCGGTCGCAGTCTTCAACGGCTTGCCCTCACTCGGCTCGCATTCTGCTCTGAGCACAGTCTAGCCAGCGGGGTGAAACGTTCTGCACTGCCGAGCGCGTTGCCCTAGGAACGAGTGCTCCCGGTGAATAGGATGTGGAGTATGGTCTCCGAATCGTCTTCCTCAGCGATGAAGCTGCTCGATGAGCTCTACTACGCCCCCGGATCGGAAACGGACAAGGGCACCCGGTTCGAGCGATTCACCCAGTCGTTCCTGCAGACCGATCCGATCTGGTCGCAGCAGTTCACAAAGGTCTGGATGTGGGACCAGTGGCCGGACCGCTGGGGACCGGACACCGGCATCGACCTCGTGGCAGAGAGGCGAGACGGCGGGAAGACGGCGATTCAGTGCAAGTTCTATGATCCGCAGAAGCGCATATCGAAGAGCGACATCGACACGTTCCTCGCAGCATCCGGCCGCGGCGGCTTCAGTGAGCGCATTATTGTCTCCACAACAACCCAGTGGGGCGCGAACGCCGAGGAGGCGATCCGGGAACAGGACATCCCGGTCCGCCGCATCGGCCTGAACGACTTCGAACAGTCGGCCATCAACTGGGACCTGTTCAGCTCGGCCACACCCACCGTCCTCGAGCTGACCGGCTCCTCCAATCTGCGCCCCTATCAGCGCACGGCTGTCGACCGGGTCATCGATGGGTTCAAGACGCATGACCGCGGCCGCCTCATCATGGCCTGCGGCACCGGCAAGACCTTCACCTCCCTGCGTCTGGCTGAGGAGTTCGTGAAGCAGCGCGGCAGCGTGCTGTTCCTCGTTCCTTCGATCGCACTGCTGTCACAGGCGCTGCGCGAATGGATGAACAACACGGAGCTGGGCATCGACCCGCTGGCCGTGTGCTCGGACCCGAAGGCCTCCCGCGGCCGGAAGACGAACACCGACACCCCTGAGATCTCCGTTGTCGACCTGGCGCTGCCTGCCACGACGGACCCGCAGCGTCTCGCCGAACGCATGAAGGACAGCCGTGCCAGCGGCGACAGCATGCGCGTCGTGTTCGCCACCTACCAGTCGATCGACGTCGTCGCCGAGGCACAGAAGATCGCCGGGCTGGAGCCTTTCGACCTTGTCATCTGCGATGAAGCGCACCGCACCACAGGCGCCACACTCGCCGGCACCGAGGAGTCCGCCTTTGTGCGCGTTCACGATGAGGACTACCTCAAAGCATCGAAGCGCCTCTACATGACAGCGACTCCTCGGATCTATGACGATGCGTCGAAGGCGAAGGCCGGCAAGGCACAGGCTGTGCTCGCGTCGATGGACGACGAGGACGTCTACGGTCCCGAGTTCTATCGCCTGGGCTTCGGCGACGCCGTGCAGATGGGCATGCTCACCGACTACAAGGTCCTCATCCTCACAGTGAACCAGGAATCTGTGACCGAGGCGATGCAGGAGGCATTCGCACACAACGGCGAGCTCACCATCGATGATGCGACCCGGCTCATCGGCTGCTGGAATGGACTCGCCAAGCACGGTGATGCGGAGCATTCCTTCGATGCGGACCCGCAGCCGATGCGCCGTGCCGTGGCGTTCGCGAAGGACATCAAGTCCTCCAAGCGCGTCGCCGCGCAGTTCACCGAGGTCGTCTCCACCTTCATCGACAACTGCGAGGACAATGAAGCCGACGACCTCCTCTCCGTCGAGGCGAAGCACGTCGACGGGTCGATGAACGCGATGGAGCGGACCGAGCTGCTCGACTGGCTCAAGAAAGACACGGATGCAAACACGTGCCGCGTCCTCTCGAACGCCCGCTGCCTCTCCGAAGGAGTCGATGTTCCTTCACTCGATGCGGTCATGTTCCTCAATCCGCGCCGCTCCGTCGTCGACGTCGTGCAGTCGGTGGGACGTGTCATGCGCTTGGCGACAGGCAAGAAATACGGGTACATCATTCTGCCCGTCGTCGTACCCTCCGGCGTCGCCCCGGAGAAAGCGCTGGACGACAACAAGAACTTCCAAGTCGTCTGGGACGTCCTCCAGGCGCTGCGCGCACACGACGAGCGCTTCGACGCGATGGTCAACAAGGTCGAACTCAACAAAGGCCGCGACGACAAGATCGACGTCATCGGCGTCGGATTCCCCGGTGACGACGAGTCCGGAGGTGCTGCCGGAGCGAATGCTGATGCGGGGTCATACACGCAGGCAGCGCTGAACCTGCGGTTGTCGAAGATGGAGGACCTGCGCAACGCGATCTATGCGCGGATGGTCAAGAAGGTCGGTTCCCGGCACTACTGGGATCAGTGGGCCAAAGACATCGCCGTCATCGCAAAGGCACACATCGACCGCATCACGACGCTGGTCGAGAATCCGGACACTGCGGCTTCTGAGCAGTTCGAGGTGTTCCTCGATGCGCTGCGCCGAAACCTGAACGAGTCGATCACGCGCGATGATGCGATCGAGATGCTTGCACAGCACATGATCACCAAGCCGGTTTTCGACGCGCTCTTCGAAGAGTACGCCTTCACGGAGAGCAACCCGGTTTCAAAGGTGATGGACCTCATGGTCGATTCTCTCACCGCGATGCACGTCGACGCCGAGGCAGAGTCCCTGGAGAAGTTCTACGACTCGGTCCGCCTGCGGGCCGCTGGGATCGACAACGCCGAGGGCAAACAGAAGATCATCACGGAGCTCTACGAGAGCTTCTTCAAGAACGCCTTCCCTCGTGCCGCCGACGCGATGGGGGTTGTCTACACACCCATCGAGATCGTCGACTTCATCATTCGGTCGGTCAACGATGTCCTCAAACAGGAGTTCGGCAGATCGATCAGCGACGAAGGCGTCCACGTTCTCGATCCGTTCACCGGCACAGGCACGTTCATCGTCCGCCTTCTTCAGTCCGGTCTCATCACGTCTGCGGACTTGGCGCGAAAGTACGCATCCGAGCTGCACGCGAATGAGATCCTGCTGCTCGCGTACTACATCGCGGCTATCAACATCGAGACGACGTTCCATGACCTCCAGGCCGAGGCCCACGGGGTTGAGCTCGATGCCGAGGCCTACGAGCCCTTCGACGGCATCGTGCTGACAGACACATTCCAGCTGACCGAGGACGGCGACCTCCAGGACGAGGTCGTCTTCCCCACGAACAACACCCGTGCCGAGGCACAGAAGAAGCTCGACATCCAGGTCGTCCTTGGGAACCCGCCTTACTCGGTGGGGCAGACGTCTGGCAATGACGACAACGCCAACGTCAAGTACCCGACTCTCGATGCCAGGGTCCGTGATACCTTCGCCGCACGCACAGATGCAGTAAACAAGAACAGCCTCTACGACTCGTACATGCGTGCGATCCGCTGGGCAAGCGATCGCATCGGCGAGGAAGGCGTCATCGGGTTCGTGACGAACGGAGGCTGGATCGAAGGCAATACAGCCGCAGGTGTGCGTAAGACCCTGGCTGAGGAGTACTCCTCGATCTATGTGTTCAACTTGCGCGGAAATTCCCGGACTGCTGGCCAGAAAGCAAAGCAAGAAGGCGGCAACGTATTTGATGTCCGGGTAGGAGTCGCGGTCTATATTCTTGTCCGCACAAAGCAGAACGACGGGCCGGCGACGATCTACTACCGAGATATCGGCGATTACTTGAGCACCGAGGAGAAGCTCGCAATCATCGCCGACGCTTCCCTCGAAACCGTCCCTTGGCGTCAGATCGAGCCGAACCAGTACGGCGACTGGATTAACCAGCGCGATGAGGACTATCTGACCTATCCCATTCTCGGCGGCGACCTGAAGGACGGAGCCCGAGTCTTCGACGGGTACAGCGCAGGGCTCCAGACAAACCGCGATGCGTGGGTCTACAACTCCTCGAACACCGCTCTCGACGAGAACCTCCTGCGGTTCGTCGAGACCTACGAGGCCGAACGTGCGAGGTTCCGCGACCATGCAGAGCAGCAGCGCCTCACGAATCCCAAAGGCGCCGATACCGTCGGCATCGTCACGACTGACAGCACACTCATCAAGTGGAACCGCTCTCTCCGAGACCGCCTGGCGAAGGATAAGCCGATCACGCGGCAGGCAGGACATACCACGACGAGCCTCTACCGTCCCTTCAACACCCAGCGGATCGACCACTCCGACGGGCTCGTCTATCTTCCAGCGGTTGCACGCCGCTATTTCCCCACTGCGGAGCATGACAACTACGGGTTCTATGTGAATGGAATCACCGCTGGAAACCCCTTCGCTTGCCTGGCCACGCGGCATGTGCCCTGTCTTGATCTCTTCGGAAAGGGCGGCCAGTTCTTCCCCCGCTACCGGTGGGAGCCCCTCGAGGGCGGCACCCTCGCCCTCGACCTCGACGGTGAGGTGATCGACGGGTACCGGCGCGTCGACAACATCAACGACGAATTCCACCGTCTCATGCAGGAGCGCTACGGGGACACCGTCACGAAGGACGACATCTTCTTCTTCATCTACGGCCTCCTCCACTCGCCCGAGTACCGTGAGCGCTACGCCGGGGAGCTCAAGCAGATGCTGCCCCGCGTGCCGAACGTCCCTGCGAAGTCGTTCACAGCGTTCACATCAGCCGGGCGAAAGCTGTTCCACCTCCACGCCGACTACGAAGACGCGGAGCTCTACCCGCTTGAGGTCGTCGGTGGGGAGCAGCTTCCACTCGGTGGTGCGGACGCCGAGGCGGAGCACTACAGAGTTCAGAAGATGCGCTTCCCGACAGGTAAGAGGGCCGTCGACGCTCCTGGCTCGATCATCGTCAACCCGAACATCACGGTCCGCGGTATCCCAGAAGAGGCGTACCGCTACCAGCTCGGCTCGCGCAGCGCGATCGAATGGATCATGCGCCAGTACCAGGTGACGACCGATACGGCGTCGGGTATCGTGAACGACCCGAACCAATGGGGCATCGAGCACGGCAATCCGCGCTACATCCTCGACCTGCTGCAGAAGGTCATCACCGTCTCCGTCCGCACCGTGGAGATCACCGAGAGCCTCCCCGGGCTCGGAGATTGACAACGCGCCAGTCGCAGATGTCCTCCGGAGCCAGCTCCACGACAGGTTCCGGGCGGTCTTGTCGGCACTACGGGCGCCGTTTCCTCACCCGACGTCCACCGCAAAATCGGCGGGCATTCTGGTCGCAGCGCTCGAATCCGGCGCGATCTCGGGTGCGCTGCTGGGCGGGCAGCTCGTCGATACGCTGCCCTTGTGGATCGTGCTTCTTGTGCCCGCCCTCTTCGTCGCCGCCTGCTGGTTCGTTGTGCAGTTCGGCATTGACGAATCAGCGCTGCAGGCAGGTGGCAAGCTCGATCCTGTCGGTCTCACGCTCGTCTCCATCGCACTCATCGCCTTCACCGGCGGGCTGAGCCTCATGCGCCTGGGCGGCCCTGCTGATCCGCTCGCGTGGGGCGTCACGATCCTCGGTGTGCTGCTGCTCGTGCCGTTCGCGCTTGTCGAGCTGAAGCACCCGGACCCGCTCATCGACGTGCGCATGTTCCGCTCACCCGCACTCGCCCCCGTGTTCCTCACCGCGGGACTGTTCGGTGTGAGCGTGCTCGGTGCGCAGGCTCCGCTGTCGACGTTCGCCAGGACCGACCCGGAGGTGTACGGCTACGGCCTCGGCACAACCGGTTTCGCGACCTCGCTCCTCATCGGCCTGTACCTCATCGGCATGATCACCGGCGCGCTGCTGTTCCCGAAGATCGCGCAGCTCACCACCCCGCGACTCACACTCATCGGCGCCGCCTGCCTCGTCGGCGTCGGCTACCTGCTGTTCCTGCCATTCCACGACGCCTACGGCCAGGTGATCGCAAACATCATGATCGCCGGGGTCGGGTCTGGTGCGCTCGTTGCGGCACTCCCTGCGGCAGCCGCTTCGGCAGCCCCTGCTACACAGACCGGGGTTGCGACGGGGCTGACGAACTCGGTGAAGACCGTCGGCGGAGCGATCGCCTCAGCAGTGTTCGGCCTCGCCCTCATGCACGGCCTCGCTGAAGTCACCGGCACGGTTGAGGCAGGCGTACCCGAGACAGGCACCGCTGGCTCGCTGACCGGGTACTTCACGGTGTGGAGCATCTGCGGCGTGACCGCACTCATCGCAGCGCTGCTGCTGTGCTTTGTTCCCCGCAACGCTTTCCAGGACCGCGAGTACCGGGGCCGCAGTGTGAGCTCGGCACCAAGGGGCGCTGCTGCGGCAGCGCCTTCTGAGCATTTACCCACCCCGGATTCCTGCCGCCCAGCCCCGGGTGCACGACGAAGGCCCCTGAACTGTTTACCCAGGTCAGGGGCCTTGCCGAACGCGGAGGATAGGGGATTTGAACCCCTGAGGGCGTTAACCCAACACGCGTTCCAGGCGTGCGCCATAGGCCGCTAGGCGAATCCTCCGCAGAGAATCTTACCGGAAGCCGAACGCTAAGCGAAATCGAGGCTCCCGCCGCCAGGCAGATACCTGCACCGCAGCATCGGCCCACCACCGCACGAGCACACCGCTGGGAAACAACTCGATTCGGCAACGACTCCTGCCCAACCGTGTCGTCGATGAAGACATCTGCGCCTGAGCATGTCATAGTGGCACACGGTGAGTTCTGCGCAGCCAGCGTCGGCCATCACCGAAATGCCTGTCTTCCCCTTCCCTGAAAGGCATATATGCGCTATATCGTCTCTGCGGCTGCGACTGCGGTCGCCGCCAGCATGCTGACCAGCCTCGGGCTCGCCCCGTCCATCGCCGCATCCAGCAAGCACCCGGCGCCTGAGATGAATGAGATCGTCTTCGCCGACATCAGCGAAGACGGCCTCGGGCTCCCTGGTGCCCGTGGCCGCTCGGCTGCTGCAGCCTCCTCGGCGCAGCAGAACGCGACCGGCATGTCCTTCCTGCCCTCGCTGCTGCGCGCACCGGCCCCGGGCTCCAGCGGCACGGCCGCGGCACAGCCCCTGGCCTACCCTGCCACGCCGGCCGGCACCTCGGCAGCGGGAGCAGCGTCCCCGGCTGCCGAGCCGGCAGGCGATGCGATCCACGGCTCTGCCTCCGACATCACCGAGGACGGCCGCACGATCGCCGCCCTGTCCGGTGTCGTCGAGCCCGCTGACGACGCGCCGGGGATCATCGGCGTGGTGTGGGGCGGCGCGGACGACGCCGAGGTCGAGATCCGCACCCGCACCGGCGGCGAGTGGAGTGCGTGGTCGGGTCTCGACACCGACAACGACCCCGCCCAGGGCGGCGAGTCCGGCACCGAACCGTTCTCGATGGCCGGGATGGACGCCGCGCAGGTGCGCATCCTCGGCGATGCCGTGCCGCAGCATGCGCGGATCCTCAGCATCGATCCCAAGCGCTGGGCCGGTGACGCCGCTGCCGTGGAGTCGAACATCTCGGTGACCGAGGACGAGCAGCCCGCTCCCGAGGCGCCGGAGATCACCGAGGTGCCCGGCACCGGCCAGGCGGGCGCCTCGGCGAGGACCGCCTCGGGCGCGGCGACGATGGCCTACGCACCTGGTGAGGCCGCGACGCAGACCGTCGGCAAGGACGAGAAGAAGGACGTCAAGAAGCCGGAGATCCGCACCCGCAAGGACTGGGGTGCGGCCAAGCCGGCGGAGAAGCCTGACGAGACGAAGAAGGTGCAGGCCGCCGTCGTCCATCACACCAGCGGATCGAATGACTATTCGGCTGAGGACGTGCCGGCGATCCTGCGCGGCATCCAGCACTACCACCAGCAGGGCCGCGGCTGGGATGACATCGGCTACAACATGCTCGCCGACAAGTACGGACGGCTCTGGGAGGGCCGCGGCGGCGGGCTGGAGAAGAACACCGTGGGCGCCCATGTCATGGGCTACAACGAGGGCACCTTCGGCATCTCCGTCATGGGCACCTACAACAAGGAGGCCCCGCCGCAGAAGACGATCGACGCCGTCAATCATGCGATCGCCTGGAAGCTGTCGCTGTCCGGTGTCGGCGGTGATGCAAAGACGAAGCTGAAGGACCGCGAGATCAGCACGGTCTCCGGCCACCGCGACCTCGGCTCCACCGACTGCCCTGGAGATGCGTTCTACGCGAAGCTGCCGCAGATGCGCAAGGACATCGCCGAGATCCAGAAGAACGGCGGTCCGGTCGCGAAGGACGAGGAGAAGAAGGACAAGAAGTCGGACGACAAGCCCAAGGGCGAGTCGAAGGACGGCACGTCCGAGGACGGCAAGAAGGAGGAGGCGGACAGCGGTCTGCAGCCTGGAGCCGCCGACCGCAGCGCCTGAGCGGCGCACAGGTTCGGAGGAGCCGGCCGCGGTCACACGGCTCGTCAGTCCGCGTGGCCTTCGTAGGTGACGTCGAAGAAGTCGAGCTCCAGCGCTACGGCACGCTCCCAGCGGGCGGTGAGCTCCGCGGCTCGCCCGGCGGCCTCGGCGGCCGGCCACACGCGGTTGAGCTCATCGACGAGGAACTGGCACCACGAGGCGAAGGCCTCACCGCGGTGCAGCTCGATCCACTCGGAGTGCACATAGCGCTCTGGCAGCTCGGCATCGCGCTCACCCCAGTCGAGGTAGAGCCACTCGGCGATGACAAGCATCACGAGCAGATCGGCATACTCAGCCTGCGCGACCGCGTCGTACATCTCGGACTGGAAGCCGGCAGCCGCGCGCGAGAGCTCCGGGTCCCGCCACTGCTCCTCAGGCACGCCCAGCTGCGTGAAGGCCTGCTGGAAGTAGCCGTCCTCATCGGCGGCGAGCATGCCCAGCTGGGCGGCGAAGCGCAGCTTGGACTCCAGCCGGTCGGCATGGGCCACGCAGCCGCCGAGCATCGAGAGGAAGGCGTCGAAGAACTGGTAGTCCTGCACGAGGTAGCCAGCCAGCACGCCGTCGTCGATGCTGCCGGCGAACAGTTCGTCCACGAAGCGGTGACCGACCGCAGCATCCCACTGCGCGGCAGAGCGTCCGAGCCGCAGCCGGCCGACTGGTGAGTCGGGGGCGACGGTGAGCGTCGTCTGAATAGGATTCGTCGATGTCATGTGATCTCCCTCCGCCGGTATCACCCGGATCAGGTTCGTAGGGTCTGCATCTGCACTCTCAGCGCCCACCTCGGGCGCTCCCCTGTCAACACCCTCACTGTAGCCCATCTCCCGCGCCCGAGGCGGTGGCCGGCTCCGGCGTTTTTGGTTCGGTTCGCCGCCTGGACTAGACTGTTATGCGGCTCCCCGTGCGGCGTCATCTTGTGAACTCCCCCAGGGCCGGAAGGCAGCAAGGGTAAGCGAGCTCTGGCGGGTGCGCGGGGAGTCCTTCTTTCCCCTCTGTCTTTCCCCCATGCGGGGGCTCAACCGCTGCCTCGGCAGGGGCTCGGTGACAGCTCTCCGAACCCGCGATTTCGGCTTGTGCGCGCCGATCCGCGCGCCGCGCGGCCGCCTGCCGAAGAACCGCTATCACAATTGCGCAACATCGCTAACAGTTGTTAGCGCTGGTCACCGCCTACATTCCCCGAGATGACGCGGATCGGCTGGCCCGTTTGTGCTCTAGCTGTTATATCGTGCGCCCTATATTTGAGCTGTCCTTCTGATTCGTGTCCGCGCTCGCAGGTCCGCAGATCACGATCACCTGCCGCCGATGGAGGCCGCAGGCAGCTGGAATGAGAAAGGTTCAACCGTGCTTCGTCGTCATCCCCTCGCCGTCGGCTTCGCCATTGCGCTGTCAGCCACTCTCGCTGCCTGCAGCTCCCCCACCGAGACGGAGCGCGGGTCCGCGGAGACGCCCAGCCAGGCCCCGGATCCCGCTCCCGAGGTGTCAGTCTCGGCTGTCGAGGATCCCGACGCTGACGACGCGGCCGCCGACGAGGGCTCCGATGACGCGACCGATGCCGCTGCCGGCGGGGATGCCGCCAGCGCCTCGGGCACCGATCTTGAGATCTCGCCGACGGGTCATTTCGCCCTCACCGTCACCGGTGGCGAGTTCGCCGAGGTGACCGTCACCGATGCCGATCACCCCGAGGTCACCGTCGCCGGCACCTTCGATGACGGTTCCGATGCCGACAGCGGCGACGACAATGGTGACGGCACCGATGGCGACTCTGATGCCGGGGACGCAGAGACAGGCGACCCCGATGCCGAGGAAACGGAATCCGACGAGGCGCCGGCCACCTCGGGCGCGGACGCCGAAGCACAGGCCGGCGGCAGCACCGCCGACAGCACCGAAGACGCCGGCGACGCGGCAGAAGGCGACGCGACTGACGGCGACGCGACTGACGGCGACGCGACTGACGGCGACGCGGCTGAAGGCGACGCGGCTGACGACGCCACCGACGAAGCTGACGACGACGATGCCTCCGATGAGGGCGACGACTCCTCCGGATCCGCCGAGCCGCAGGGCACGCGGTGGGTCTCCGACTACGGTCTGGCGGGCAGCGCCACCTACGAGTGGACGGCGAAGACGATCGCGCCCGACGGCGGCGAGCACGAGGCCTCGGGCACCATCACGACGACCGAACCGCAGGGCCGTTCGGCGCGGGTGTTCACCGTCATCGGCGACGATCAGGAGGTCGGCGTGGCCGCCCCGATCATCGTGAACATCGGTGCCACTGTGCCGGAGTCGCACCGCGATGAGATCGAGCACCGGCTCTCCGTCGAGGTCACCGACGAGGACGGCAAGGAGATCGACGTCGAAGGCTCGTGGGGCTGGCTCTACGACACCGACGGGATCTCGCGCGTGCACTACCGGCCCAAGGAGTTCTGGCCGGAGCACTCCAAGGTCAAGGTGCAGATGGCGCTTGAGGACGTGCCGTTCTCCGACACCCGCTTCGGCGAGAAGGACGTCTCGCTGGACTTCTCGATCGGCCGCGAGCAGACGACGACCGCCGATGCCAAGACGCACCGGATGGTGGTGACCCGCGGTGACGAGACGGTCATGGACTTCCCGGCTTCGCTCGGCGCTCCGCGCTCCCCGTCGTACAACGGCACGCACATCGTCATGTCGAAGGCGGCGAACTACACGATGACCTCGGAGCGCTGGGGCTATTCGACCCCGGTGCGCTGGGCGGTGCGCATCCACAACAACGGCGAATTCATCCACGGTGCGCCGTGGTCGGCCGGCTCGCAGGGCTCGGCGAACGTCTCCCACGGCTGCATCAACCTCACGAATGAACGCGCCAAGGAGTACTACGACACCGCGATCTACGGCGACCCGGTCATCGTGCAGGGATCCTCGGTCTCGCTGTCGACGGATGCCTCCGACGTCTCCGACTGGGTCTACGACTGGGAGGACTGGAAGGAGCTCTCCGCACTCGACTGAGCGGTCTCTGCTGGATGTGGTCTTGCTAGATGTGGTCTCTGTTGGATGTGGTCTCTGCTGGATTGAGGCTCGCTGTGTGACGGCTCGTGCGGTTGCATAACATCAGGTGCGCGGCTGCGCGGATGAACAGGGCCCAGGAGGATGTCCTCCTGGGCCCTGTTGTGTGCCGGGTGCTGTGATCCGTGCCGGCGTGGGGTGCTGTTGTCCGCCGGGCGCGGCTGCTGCCCCGCCAAGTGCGGCTCAGCAGCCGCGGCTCAGCAGCCGCGGCTCGGCAGCCGCGGTTCTCAGCTCTCGTCGACGTCCATGAGGGTCGAGCGGATGAGGAACCGCTTGCCGGTCGGGGTTTCGACGCTGAAGCCGGCGCCCCGGCCCGGCACCACATCCACGGTCAGGTGGGTGTGCTTCCAGTAGTTGAACTGCTCGGCCGACATCCAGAACTCCAGCTCCGAGGTGGTGCCGCCCGGTCGTGGAATCTCGAACCGACCCAGCAGCACATCGGCGTCGGATGTGAGGAACTCCCCGACCGGGAAGCACATCGGCGTCGAACCGTCGCAGCAGCCGCCGGACTGATGGAACATCAGGTCGCCGTGCTGGTCGATGAGCTGCTGGAGCAGCTCGACGGCCGCCTCGGTCAGGGCGACCCGCGAGCGGGTCTCCCCTTCCAGCGTCGGCGCGGAGTCGAGAACCGCCGGGTCGGCTGCCGCGGCGGCTGCTCCTTCGGCGAGCGCGGTGTCCTCAGACATCATTCCTCTTCTCCGTGCGCTCGTGCGCACTGCATCTGGTGGTGTGGGTGGTTCCGGCTGCCGATCACAGCCGATCAGAAGAAGCCCAGTGCGTCAGGCGAGTAGCTGACGAGCATGTTCTTCGTCTGCTGGTAGTGGTCGAGCATCATGAGGTGGTTCTCACGGCCGATGCCCGAGGACTTGTAGCCGCCGAACGCCGCATGCGCCGGGTAGTTGTGGTAGTTGTTCACCCACACGCGACCGGCCTGGATCGCACGGCCTGCCCGGTAGGCGGTGTTACCGTTGCGGCTCCACACGCCGGCGCCGAGGCCGTAGAGGGTGTCATTGGCGATCGACATCGCATCGTCGTAGTCGGTGAAGGAGGTCAGCGCGACGACGGGCCCGAAGATCTCCTCCTGGAAGATGCGCATCGAGTTCTTGCCCTTGAACACGGTCGGCTGGATGTAGAAGCCGCCGGCCAGATCGCCGTCGAGTTCGAGCGGTTCGCCGCCGATGAGCACCTCGGCGCCTTCCTGCCGGCCGATGTCGAGATAGGACTTGATCTTCTCGTACTGGTCATTCGAGGCCTGCGCGCCGACCTGCGTGTTGACGTCGAGCGGATTGCCCTGCTTGATCGCACGCACGCGCTCCAGCCCGGCCTCGACGAACTCATCGAAGATCGACTCCTGGACGAGGGCGCGCGACGGGCAGGTGCACACCTCGCCCTGGTTGAGGCCGAACATCGCGAAGCCCTCAAGCGCCTTGTCGTAGAAGGCATCCTTCTCGTCCATGACGTCGGCGAAGAAGATGTTCGGGCTCTTGCCGCCGAGCTCCAGAGTCACCGGGATGAGGTTCTGGGAGGCGTACTGCATGATGAGGCGGCCGGTGGTCGTCTCACCGGTGAACGCAACCTTGGCGATGCGCTTGTTGGAGGCCAGCGGCTTGCCGGTCTCCACGCCGAAGCCGTTGACGACATTGAGGACGCCGGGCGGCAGCAGATCGCCGATGAGGTTGACGAGCACCATGATCGAGGCCGGGGTCTGCTCAGCCGGCTTGAGCACGATGCAGTTGCCGGCAGCCAGCGCCGGAGCGATCTTCCACACCGCCATGAGGAGCGGGAAGTTCCACGGGATGATCTGGCCGACCACGCCGAGGGGCTCCTTGAAGTGGTAGGCGACGGTGTCGTCGTCGATCTGCGAGAGCGCACCCTCCTGCGCGCGGATGGCACCGGCGAAGTAGCGGAAGTGATCGATGGCCAGCGGCAGATCGGCGTTGAGCGGTTCGCGGATCGCCTTGCCGTTGTCCCAGGTCTCGGCAACGGCGAGCATCTCGAGGTTCTCTTCCATCCGGTCGGCGATCTTGTTGAGGATCACCGCCCGCTCCGCGACCGAGGTCTTGCCCCAGGCAGGTGCCGCCTTGTGCGCGGCGTCGAGGGCGAGCTCGACGTCTTCGGACGTCGACTGCGCCACCTCGGTGAAGACCTTGCCGGTGACCGGAGTGATGTTCTCGAAATAGTTGCCCTTGACCGGCTTGACCCAGTCTCCGCCAATGTAGTTGTCGTAACGCGACTCGAAGGCGACCTTCGCGCCGTCGGTTCCCGGCTGTGAATAGACAGTCATCGATGCTCCTCATGAGACGGTGAGCTGGCGCTTTGGCGCCGCTGCAGGATGCCGCGGCTGCGGCGTACCCTCACCCTACGAGCGAGTGATCCAGATCTCAACAGTTCGCGGCTGAGCATTCGCACACAACCCCCGCCACCGCCTCGGCGACGGCGAACAGCGACGGCAGAACTCAGCGCGTCGATGTCCAGCAGTCGAGGTTCATCAGACCGGTGTCGCCCAATGGCACCAGGCCGTCGTCGATATCTCGCATGCGCTGATAGAGCTTCCGCATGTCACTGCGATCGGGGATGTACTTCCGCCCGGCCGCGAGTTTCAGCACGGACACCGTGTCCATCAGAGTGATCCTGCCGACCGGCTTGCCCCTGTTCCGCAGGCGATCGAGCCGGGCCGCTTCGCGACTGGCCATCTGCTGACCCAGGCCGCCGTCGATGAGCACGCGGATGTCAGCGCCGGCTGAGGCTGCGACGACTGCGTGGGCGATGACCATCGTCTCGCCGAGGTCGTTGGGATGCTCAACCGCTCCGCATACGCCATGTGGGTCATGCGCTCGACTGCGGCAACCAGCCCGGTGGTGGCATCATCGGACAGGATCTCCAAAAGTCTCTCGGGCAGCTTCTTCATGACACTCGCGGCGTGAGAGAAGCGCTTGTCACGTGCCGCTTTGCCGAGGATCTCATCGCGCACTGTCTCGGGCACGCTGACAGCCCCAATGGCGTCGAACAGCGCTCGCTCCTGGTTGAGGGCGAAGAAGTTGAGGCCAGGGCCGGCGTCGATGATGGGGCGCGTCAATCTCCGTTCTCACCGGCCTCAAGATCAGCGTCGAGATCGCTGAGGTCGATTCCGGCCGGGGTCATGTCTTCTTCAGACGCCCACGGCACGTCGACCGAGGTCGGGGTGATCCCCGCAGCCGTAAGCTCATCGACGACCGCGTCAGCACTCAGCCCGCGCAGTGAGGCGATGACAGCCGGGCTGACGACCCCTGCGCCGTATCCGGCAATGGCACGCGCCAACAGCCGCTGCGGGGCCCGAACACGATCGGACGCATCGGACAGCGCCCGATACTGCTCTCGCCAGCCGAAGCGCGTTGCAAGGGCCGGTGTGCTCAGCGACTTCCAGCCATCTTTGGTGGTCTCATCGATGAACCCGCAGTTGGACAAGGCGATGGCAGCCATCGCCGGTGAGACCTGGAAGTGCTGGACAACTGCAGACAGATCGGCTTCCGTCAGGGGTTCGGAGGCGGTGAAGAAGTCCCGCACCCCGGCTTCTGGAATGAGCAGGTGCCGGGCGAAGGCGTCCGCTCTCCGCTCTGCTGGCGAGCGCTCTGCGAGATCCCCGTCATGCCAGTCTTCGAAGACGACGTGTGCGAGCTCGTGGGCAAGGCTGCTGCGCTGCCGCATCGGGTGCGGCGTGCGGGCGACGGCGATGTAGACCCGTTCGGTGACAGGATCGCGCATCACCATTCCGTGTTCGTCCGGATCACCCTCGACGATCGCGACGTCGCATCCGGTGGCCTGCTCGATGAGAGTGAGCAGATCGCCCAGCGACTGGCGGCCGAGCTGGTGGTCGCGGCGGAACGCCTCCGCAGCTTCACGCCCCTGCTGCTCGGTCGATCCGGGCCGCTGAGCTGCCGGCTTGTCCACGCCTGGGCTCACGTCGCTCATCACCGCCGCTTCAGTCGATGACCTGGTCATCGAGGTAGGCGTCGAGTTCGATGAAGCCCAACAGGCGCTGCCGCATGGCCTCCATGCCGGCTCCATTGGTCGATCGCGCAGCACACTCCACGCGGCTGGCTGCAGCAGATCCGGTGAGCTGCCCGATAGAGAAGCCCGTCGCCTCAGCGAGCAGGATGAGCTCACTCATTTTCGGGACTCGGTCCCCGGCGATGATCCGGCTGAGTGTCGATTGTGAGATGCCGGTCTGCGCAGCCAGTTGCCGCTGCGACTTTCCTGCCGCCTGCAGAGCCTCGGCAATCGCCGGTCCGGCACTGATCGTCGTCATCCCGATCCACCCCCTGAATCACTCACTATCGAGTGATTCAATCATAGTCACCGTGGGCCATCTCGTCCATTCATGGGTGTGGATGCCGGGCACACAACCCGGCCACCGCCTCGGCGACGGCGAACCAGCCGCCGCTCAGGTGACGACCGGCCGGGAGCGGCCGAGCAGCACGGCGATGACGAAGGCGGCGATCATCATCGTGCCGATGAGCAGCGTCACCCCAGTCCAGCCGCCCAGCTCCCAGGCGGCCGGAGCGAGGTTGCCGTTGATCGAGGAGCCGCCGTAGTAGAAGAGCATGTAGATCGACGCCGCCTGTGCCGGCACCCCCACGGAGGCCTTTGCGCGCACGGCCACCCAGGACGAGGCCAGCGAGTGCATGATGAAGAAGCCCGTCGCCAGCACCGCCATCCCGGCGATGATGACGATGAGCGGGCGGGCGATGAGCAGGCCGATGCCGATGAGCGCGACGAGCGAGCCGAAGGGCATGATGGCGCGCAGCGAATAACGGTCGGCGGCGCGGCCGGCGAGCGCGCCGACCGAACCGGCGACCGGGTAGATGAGGTAGAGCAGGCCGACCGCGCCGATCGAGAGCAGATAGGGTTCGGCCTCCAGCCGGAAGCCGAGGACATTCCACGCGCCGACGAACACGCCCATGCCCAGCCCGCCGGTCAGGTAAAGGCCGAGCAGCACGGGATCGCGGAAGGCGCGGGCGAAGCTGCCGATGAGTTCGCGCGCGGACTGCCGACGGGGGTGGAATCCGCGCGATTCCGGCAGCAGCACCCAGCAGGCGATCGCGCAGATGATGGAGACGACGGCGGTGGCGGCCAGGCCCATCTGCGCTGGGCTCAGCGGCATCGCCTCGGCCAGCCCGAAGCGGTAGAGCAGGTCAATGGTGCCGGTGGTGACGAGCCGGGCGGACAGCCCGCCGACGGTGGTGCCGAAGATGTAGAGTCCCGTCGCCGAGGTGGCATAGGACGGGTGGATCTCCTCGCGCAGGTAGACGGCGGCGGTGGCCGGCAGCCCGGCGAGCACGACGCCCATGGCGAAGCGGGCGGCGAGGAACAGCGCCCAGTCATCGACGAGGGCCACACCCACGCTCAGCAGCGCGGCCAGCAGCAGCGACCAGCGGATCACCCGCACCCGCCCGATCCGCTCGCTGACCGGGGCGGCGACGATGAGGCCGAGCGCCAGCCCGGCGGTGGCGGCCGAGACTGAGAGCGCCGCATTCGTCGGTGAGATGCTGTAGTCGCGGACGAAATACGGCAGAATGGCCTGAGTGTTGTACAGCAGAGTGAAGGTCGCCAGACCGGCCATGAGCAGGCCGATCTCGATCCTGCGCGTCATCGGCTCGCCGCGCCGATAGCCGGTGAACCCCCGTCCGTCCTCACTCATCCATCCCAGGATACGCGCGCGGTGTGCGCGCAGAAGAAGGAGTCCCAGTGCATTCCGACGGCCAGCCCGTTCCGTCTCAGTCGATGTCGTCCGCGCCGTCTCAGCCGATGTCGTCCTCATCCACCCCGAGCGGAGGGGCCGCGCTGCCGACGACGCCGGTGATGGGGCCGGGCGGGAATCCGGTGCTCGCCTACATCCACGGGCCAGTCGGGCTGCGCCTGCCGGATGTCGCCGCGACCGCCCCGGAGCACTTCACTGCCGCCGCCGAGGCGGTCGTCGCCGACCAGCAGGAGGCGGTCGCCGCGATCGTCGCGCAGGCTGAGGAGCCGTCGCTGACGAACACGACGATCCGCATCGATCAGGCTAAGGAGCCGGCGTTTCGGCTGCAGGCGCTCATGCGGCTGTTCGAGTCGAATCTGCAGACCGGCGATTTCGGCACTGCGCTGGCGGCGGCGTCCCAGCTGCTCGTGCGCTCTCGGCTCACGATGCTGCTCGACGGGCAGCTCTTCGCCCGACTCGAGGCGGTGCCCACGAGCGAGCTCAACCCGGAGGACAAGCGCCACCACGAGCTCATGGTCCAGGACTTCGTGCGCGCCGGCGTGCGCCTGAGCGATGCAGAGCAGGCCCGGGTGGCGGAGCTGACCGCCGACCTCGACCGACTGGAGAAGGCGTTCTCCCGGCACCTGGCCGCTGACACCTCGGCGCTGGCGGTGCGCTTCGACGACGCCGAGGAGCTCGCCGGGCTGCCGGAATCGGCCATCGCCGCCGCTGCCGAGCGCGCCGGGCAGGGCGGCGCCGGGCAGGGCGGGTACGTGCTGCCGCTGCTCAACTTCACCCAGCAGCCGCAGCTGGCGCAGCTGCACTCCTCGGCTTCGCGGCAGCGGGTCTTCGAGCACTCCATCAGCCGCGGCTGCCGCGGCGGGGATCACGACACCCAGCAGATCGTCTCCGAGATCACCGCCCTGCGTGCCGAACTCGCCCAGCTGCTGGGCTTCCGCAGCTTCGCCGCCTTCACCATCGACGATGAGACCGCCGACAGCGCCGATGCCGTCGGCGACCTGCTCGCCGACGTCCTGACTCCGGCCCGCGAGGCCCTCGAAGCGGAGCTCGCCGCCGTGTACGAGCAGTACGAGCCCGAGCAGATCGCCGCCCACGATGTCTCCTACTGGCTGCAGCGCCTGCAGAACGAGCAGTACGGCCTCGACCCGCAGCAGGTGGCCGCCTACTTCGAACTCGGCCGCGTGCTCACCGACGGCGTCTTCTACGCTGCCGGGCAGCTCTACGGCGTCGAGTTCCGCCCGGCCGTCGATGCCTCCGGCACACCTGTGCGCGGCTGGCACCCCGACGTCACCGTCTACGAGGCGCGCGAGAACGACCGCGTCATCGGGCTCGTGTGCGTCGACCCCTTCGCCCGCGAAGGCAAGCGCGGCGGAGCCTGGATGGACCAGCTCGTCTCCCCGGGCCGACTCAACGGCGAACGGCCGATCATCTCGATGACGATGAACATCGCCAAACCGGCCGCCGGACAGCCGTGCCTGCTGAGCATGGACGAGGTGCGCACCCTGTTCCACGAGTTCGGCCACGTCTTCCACGGCCTGTTCGCCGACAGCACCTACCCCGACCGCGCCGGCACCGCCGTGCCGCGGGACTATGTCGAGTTCCCCTCCCAGCTCAACGAGATGTGGGCGCTGCACCCGCAGGTGCTGCCGCACTACGCCCGCCACGTGGAGACCGGCGACCCCATTCCCGAGGCGCTGGTCGCCCGGATCCGGGAAGCCGACGACTTCGGCACCGGCTTCGACACGATCGAGTACCTCGCCGCTGCGTTGCTCGACCAGAGCTGGCACCTCTTGGAGTCCGGCGAGCGCGTCGACGATGTGCTCACCTTCGAGACCGCGGTACTGGAGGCGGCCGGATTCTCCCCGCTCGTCCCGCCTCGGTACCGGTCGACGTACTTCGCCCACGTCTTCGGCGGCGGGTACGCTGCCGGCTACTACGCCTATCTGCAGGCCGAGATGCTCGCCGCCTTCGCCACCGAATGGTTCGACGAGCAGGGCGGCCTCAACCCCGAGGCCGGCGACGCCTTCCGCCGGGCGGTGCTCGCCCCGGGCTACTCGACCGATCCGATGGCGACGTTCACCGACTTCTTCGGGCAGGCGCCGGATGTGGGGCCGCTGCTGCGCCGCCGCGGCTTCGCCCCGCGCCACGACTCGACCAACTGAGAAACGACGCGACGGGTTGAAGAACGCCGCGACCAACTGAGAAACGACGCGACCCGCTGAGGAGCCACCAACCATGCACGCACGCAATGCCGCTGTCGCCCGCGACCTTGAGGCCGCCGGCATCGACTCTGAGATCACCCTGCTGAGCGAGCAGACGAACACCGCCAAGGCCGCGGCCGCCTACCTCGGGATCGAGGTCGGTGCGATCGCCAACAGCCTCATCTTCGATGCCGATGGCGAGGCGGTGCTCATCATAACCTCGGGCCGGCACCGTGTCGACACAGATTATGTCGCCGGGGTCATCGGTGCGCAGAAGCTCGGCCGGGCGAGCGCGGACCTCGTGAAGGAGGCCACCGGACAGGTGATCGGCGGGGTCGCACCCTGCGGTCATCCGGCGCCGGTGCGCACGTACATCGACACTGCGCTGCGCGACTACCCTGAACTGTGGGCAGCTGCCGGCACCGCCGATTCCATGATGCCCCTCACCTACGAACAGCTCGTCACCCTGACGGGCGGACAGGAGATCTCCGTTGAACCCTGAGAACACCGACAAGCCTGCTGCATCTGGGCAGCCGGGTCCGCACAGCGAGCACCCGGCGGTAAACACCCAGTCCCCTGCACCTGCACACCCAGCCCCCACCTCGGGCGCGGCGAGCGCGGGCGTCGCAAGCGCCACCTCGGGCACGGCGAGCGCCGGCACCCGCCTGGCCGCCTTCGCCACCTCACGCGGCCGCTACTACGCCATCGTCTTGGCCGTCTTCTGCGTCGTCCTCATCGTCTCGAACATCTCGGCAACCAAGGTCATCGGCTTCGGCCCGATCGTCACCGACGGCGGCGCCTTCCTCTTCCCCATCGCCTACATCCTGGGCGACGTCATCAGCGAGGTCTACGGCTTCGCCGCAGCCCGCAAGGCCGTCATCACCGGCTTCGCCCTGCAGATCACCGCCAGCTTCGTGTTCTGGCTCGTCCTCATCTCCCCGCCAGGCCCCGGCTATGAGCACCAAGAGGCCTTCGCCGCCGTGCTCGGGTTCTATCCGCGGATCGTGCTCGCCTCACTCGTCGGCTACGTCGTCGGGCAGCTGCTCAACTCCTATGTGCTCGTGCGCGTCAAGCGGGCGATGGGCGAGAAGCGGCTGTGGGTGCGGCTGATGTTCTCCACCGGCGTGGGCGAGTTCGCCGATACGCTGCTGTTCTGCACGATCGCCTTCGCCGGCGTCATCCCCGGCAGCGACTTCATCGTCTACATCGTCGTGGGCTTCGTGTACAAGGTCGCCGTCGAGGTGCTGTGCCTGCCGGTGACGTACCAGGTCATCAAGGTGTTCAAGCGCCATGAGCCCAGTTACGGCCACGTCGACGATGCCGAGCAGATGCGCGCCAACGCCGCGAAGGTGTAGAGGCTGGCGGCTGTAGGGGTGCTGGGGCTGTAGGGCTTGGGGCTGGCGGCTTCAGCGCTGTAGGGGTGCTGCCTGGCGCGTTCAGCTGAACTGCAAAGGCGGCGGCTCGGCAACTGCGTCATGAGGGTGCGCTATCTGGCGCATATGCAGATCACCCCGAAGTGCCGCCAAAAAGAGTGTTCAAACTTCGATGGTGTTTTGGCCGATTCACCATCGAAGTTTGAACACTCTTTTTCTGAGCACCCCGATCCAGCGCTGAATTCAGACGAGAAACGGCGGTTCAGCGTGAGAACAAGAGCGGTTCAGCGTGAGAGCAAGAGCGGTTCAGCGTGAAAACCAGCGCCGCGCAGAGTGACAGCCCGGCTCCTCAAGGCTTCACAACCCCAGGCCCAGCGCCGATGAAGCCCCGCCCCACCGGCACAGCCCTTACGGCGTCGGGACGAGGCCCTGCCCGGCATGTTCGACGAGCTCGAAGCCCTCACCGGAGTACACCAGGGTCCACTCCCCGCCGAACCGCTCCTCGGCCCACTCTTCGACAGGCTTGCCGACGTCATCGGGCCGGCGCAGCACCGCCTCGGGCACGGCATCGCCGATGCTGCCGGTCCAATAGGTCTGGGTGCATGGCACGAGGTGGGCCAGCAGCCGCACATCGGCGGCGACGGAGTCGTACTTGCAGGCCTCGGCGATCACCGCATCGGCGTTGAGGTCGTAGGCCTGCGAGCGCCACAGCAGGTCGATGTGCGTCTGCGAGAGCATCGCGGCCGCCGCAACAGCAGCGACGAGCGGAGCGAAGACGGGGTGCCTTCGGGCTGCGACGTCGATGAGGCAGACCGCGGCGATCGGCATGAGCACTGCGGAGTAGTGGAAGCCGGTCTCCCAGTAGCCTTCGACGCTGCCGAGGAACCGCCAGGCCAGAGTCGGCACCATGAGCAGGATGAACGGCGAACGCACCCCGATGACGCCGGCGGCCAGCACGAGGAATCCGAGAGTGCCGAGCTTCATCGGCAGCCCGGCGGTCAGGGTCTCGGTGAGCGTCAGCTGGCTGGAGTAGTCGTAGCCGCCGGTGACGTTGAAGGCCGGGATGAAGATCGCCACGGCGATGACCGCCCAGGCCACACCCCAGGCGGCGAGGAACAGCGCGGTGCGCTTCTCGGCGCGGTCGCGCAGCATGATGACGGCGCCGAACATCGCCACCGTGATGCCGAGGTCCTCCTTGACGAAGACGAGCAGCGCGATCGCGATGAGCGCCGGCGTCCGCTGCCCGCGCATCCACCACACGAGGCCGAAGGCCAGCAGCGGCACGGCGAAGGCGATCTCGTGGAACTGCGAGATGACGGCGTTGACGAGTCCCCAGGAGAACACATATCCGGCTCTACTGACTGATCCGTGGGTGGTTGAGCGTGCCTGAGACGTGAGCACGCCGTCCTCCGCGTAGGTTTCTGAACAGTCACGAAACAGGAACCAGGGA
>NZ_JBHMAU010000015.1:0-15706 GCF_042429315.1 Brevibacterium otitidis
CTGGCGGCAACACCCCCCGGATCATCGATGACAGGGCAAGACAGCCATACCAGGGCCAGCGACCAGATCCTCTGGTGAGGACCTACCAATAAATGTAACGGGCTCCGGTGGGTTCCGATGGGTGAGTTTGGTTCACTGTTCGGGGGGCTCACTGGCAAATCAAAGGCCGACTTTACTGGCGGAAATGCGCGATTCGCATCATATAGAAACGTGTTCAGCAATATTTCTCTTGACACTGAAGTTGGCGACTCTGTCTGGATTCGCGAAGGGGAGCGGCAGCGGGCGCTCGCATACGGTGACGTGGTCTTTACTGGCTCCTCGGAGTCGCGCGATGAGGTGGGGATGAGCTCCGTCGTGACTTCTCACCTCGCAGAGCCGATGTATCTCAACAGTTTCTGCATAGGCTTCCGACAGGTTGGACCTCAGCTTCTGAATCCAGATTTCGCCAAGCATCTTTTCCGCTCGAGTGTGATGCGTAAACAGATTATCAAGACTGCTAACGGTGTTACTCGGTTCAACATCTCAAAGCAGCAGCTGGAAAAGGTGCAAGTGCCTATTGTTGAGCTCGAGGAGCAACTGCGAATCGCAGGCATCCTCGATGAGTTCGAGGAACTCGTCAACGATCTGCGCTTCGGACTCCCCGCTGAGCTTGCCGCTCGCCGCAAGCAGTATGAGTACTATCGTGACAAGCTGCTGACCTTTCAGGAAGTGACAGTGTGATCGTCAACCCAGCGAGCAAGTACGACCCGATCGCCGTCTCGGCAGAGAGTACGGTTGTCTCTGAGTACGTCCAGGATGCGCAGCAGGAGACCGCCTATCAGTCGGAGGCCGATCTTGAGCGAGAGATGATCCGCCTGCTCGAGTCCCAGGCGTACGAGTATGTGCCGGTGACGAGCGAGTCGCAGCTGGTCGCCAACCTCCGCTCACAGCTGGAGCTGCTCAACAACATCACGTTCACCGACTCGGAGTGGGAGTCGTTCTTCACGAAGAAGATCGCCGGAAAGAACGACGGGATCGTCGAGAAGACCGCGCGGATCCAAGAGGACCACGTGCAGATCCTCAAGCGCGACGACGGTTCGACGAAGAACATCACTCTGCTGGACAAGACGAACATTCACAACAACCGTCTGCAGGTCATCAACCAGTATGAACGCGGCCGTGGCGAGGGCGGAGCGAAGTACGCCAACCGATACGACGTGACCGTACTGGTCAACGGTCTGCCGATGGTCCATATCGAGCTGAAACGCCGCGGTGTCGACATCCGTGAGGCGTTCAACCAGATCAACCGGTATCAGCGAGACAGCTTCTGGGCAGGATCGGGCCTCTTCGAATACGTCCAGCTGTTCGTGATCAGCAACGGCACGCTCACCAAGTACTACTCGAACACGACGCGCAACAGGCATATCGACGAAGGTAAGTCGGAGAGTAAGCGCAAGACGAGCAACAGCTTCGAATTCACCTCATGGTGGGCGGACGCCAACAACAAGCCGATCCGAGAACTGACCGCATTCGTCAAGACATTCTTCGCGAAGCACTCGCTGCTCAATGTGCTGACGCGGTTCTGCGTTCTGACGGCTGACAGAGACCTCTTGGTGATGCGGCCCTATCAGATCGTTGCGACGGAACGGATTCTCCAGCGCATCAGCGTCGCCACGAATTACAAGCGACTGGGCACGATCGACGCCGGGGGTTACGTCTGGCACACGACGGGATCCGGCAAGACGCTCACATCGTTCAAGACCGCGCAGCTAGCGTCCAGCATGCCGAGTGTCGACAAGGTGCTCTTCGTCGTCGATCGCAAGGACCTGGATTACCAGACCATGCGCGAGTACGACCGGTTCGAGAAGGGCGCCGCGAACTCGAATACCTCGACAGCGGTGCTGAAGAAGCAGCTAGAGGATCCGAATGCGCGGATCATCATCACGACGATCCAGAAGCTCTCGAATTTCATCCGCGCGAACAAGGGCCACCAGATCTACTCCGGTCACATCGTCCTCATCTTCGACGAATGCCACCGCTCCCAATTCGGCGACATGCACGCCGCAATCACGCGTGCGTTCAAGCGCTACAATCTCTTCGGGTTCACGGGAACACCGATCTTCGCGGCCAACGCCGGCAGCGGCGGCAATCCTCGTCTGAAGACCACCGAGCAGGCATTCGGAGAGAAGCTCCACACGTACACGATCGTCGACGCGATCACCGACAAGAACGTGCTGCCCTTCCGGATCGACTACATCAACACCGTCAAAGTCGGTGCAGTCGAAGACAAACAGGTGTCCGCGATCGATACAGAGACGGCGCTCCTCGCACCGGAACGCATCCGCGAGATCGTGCAGTACACGCTGGAGCACTTCGACCAGAAGACCAAGCGCGCCTCCTCATACGAGCACTCCGTCGTCACGAACGTCGCCGAATCCGTGAGAACCCGCAAGCGGGCCGAAGCGCTGCGAGAAAAGAAGCGCGTGCGCGGCTTCAACGCACTATTCTCCACGGCGTCCATCGACGCCGCGCGCAGGTACTACAACCACTTCCAACTCCAGCAGGAGCAGCTGCCGCCCGATAGGCGCCTCAAGATCGGCATCATCTATTCCTATGGCGCAAACGACCCCGGCGACGACGGCATCCTCGACGACGAGGCGTTCGACACTGACGAACTGACGACCGATGCACGAGACTTTCTGGAAGACGCCATCCAGGACTACAACGACATGTTCGGCACCAGCTACGACACGAGCGCCGACAGATTCCAGAACTACTACAAGGACCTGTCTCAGCGGTTGAAGAACCGCGAGATCGACCTCGTCATCGTCGTCAATATGTTCCTGACCGGGTTCGACGCCACGACGCTCAACACACTGTTCGTCGACAAAAACCTGCGCATGCACGGGCTCATCCAGGCGTACTCGCGCACGAACCGGATCCTCAACTCGGTCAAGACGTACGGCAACATCGTCGCCTTCCGAAACCTCGAGGACGAGACGAACGCAGCCCTGGAACTGTTCGGAAACAAGGACGCCCGCGGAGTCGTTCTCATGAAGCCGTACGGGGAGTACTACGACGAGTACACCGCCAAGGTCGAACAGCTGCTGCAGGAGTACCCGGTCGATCAGCAGGTCGTCGGTGAGCAGGCGCAGAAGGACTTCATCGCCCTCTTCGGCGCGATTCTCCGCCTGCAGAACATCCTCACCTCGTTCGACGAATTCCGCGGTCACGATCCGCTGACCGAACGTCAGGCGCAGGACTACCGAAGCGTGTACCTCGACCTGTACGCGGAGTTCCGCAGCGACAGTGAGGCGGAGAAGGAACAGATCAACGACGACGTCGTCTTCGAAATCGAGCTGATCAAGCAGGTCGAGATCAACGTCGACTACATCCTCATGCTCGTCGAGAAGCTGCGAGCCGAACGCGGCGACGGCGATGATAAGGAGATCCGCGCGCAGATCACGCACGCGGTCAAAGCGAGCCCAACGCTGCGCAGCAAACGCGATCTGGTCGAGGACTTCGTGGACTCAGTCTCCGTCGACGGAGCCGTCGACGAACAGTGGAGAGACTTCGTCGAGGCCAGACGAGAAGCGGAACTCGAAGCGATCATCGCCGAACAGAGGCTGCGGCCAGAAGAGACCCGCGCCTTCATCGAATCGGCCTTCCGAGACGGAGAGCTCCGCACGACCGGCACCGCGATCACGACGATCATGCCGCCGGTGTCCCGCTTCGCACCGACCGGCGGCCACGGTGAGAGGAAAGCAGGTGTTATCGCGGCGCTGACGCGGTACTTCGAACGGTTCTTCGGACTCAGCACCAGCGCTCAGGAGTAAGGGGACCGCGACAGCTGTTCACCCGCCGTTCGCCCTCACGGGCCGATTCGGCGGCTGGGCGGGCGCAGCCTCGAGAGCCAAGAACGGAACCCTCTGCCAAATCCAGGGCTTGACCCCTTCGGCTGCGCGCTTCATGAAGGGGCGGTTCTGGCTGCGCCCAAGACAGGCGCGAGGCGTGGGCAGACTCACCTGAGTTGCACAGGTTTAGTTACCCTTGCGCTGGTTCGGTCGGTNAGCCGGATCCGCAGGCGGGCCTCACCGTGGGTGTGGTGCCTCTGTGGTAGTGGGACTACGATTGAGCCAGCGACCCCACGCCGTATTCCGCCCCGGGAGGTAGACACAGGTGAACATCGAGCAGCACTTCAAAGCAGCAGAGGATCCCTTCTCGCTGACCGGACTGACCTACGATGATGTGCTGCTGCTGCCCGGGGACACCGATGTTATCCCGTCCGAGGCTTCGACAGCCACCCGCCTGACCCGCGAGATCGACATCAACATCCCGCTGCTGTCGGCAGCGATGGACACCGTCACCGAATCCCGCATGGCGATCGCCATGGCCCGCATCGGCGGCATCGGCATCCTGCACCGCAACCTGAGCAAAGAAGACCAGGCCGAGCAAGCCGACTACGTCAAGCGCAGCGAATCGGGCATGATCAACAACCCGCTGACGATCACCGCCGACCGCAGCCTCGCCGAGCTCGACGAGCTGTGCGGGCAGTACCGGATCTCCGGCCTGCCGGTCGTCGACGAGAACAATGTGCTCGTGGGCATCATCACCAACCGCGACCTGCGCTTCGTCTCCCGCAAGGACTTCGCCACCACCACCGTCGGCGAGGTCATGACCCGCTCACCGCTCGTCACCGCCCCGGTCGGCGTGTCCGCTGAGAAGGCCTTCGAACTGCTGGCCGAGAACAAGATCGAGAAGCTGCCGCTGGTCGATGACAACAACGTCATCCGCGGCCTCATCACCGTCAAGGACTTCGTCAAGAGCGAAGAGTACCCGCTGGCGACGAAGGACGATGAAGGTCGGCTGCGCGTCGGCGCAGCCGTCGGCTTCTACGGCGATGCCTACGACCGCGCCGGGCTGCTCGCCGAGGCCGGCGTCGATGTGCTCGTCGTCGACACCGCCAACGGCCACGCCCGCGGTGTCACCGAGATGATCCGCACCCTGAAGAAGGACCCGAAGTTCGACAGCGTCCAGATCATCGGCGGCAATGTCGCCACCCGGATGGGCGCCCAGGCACTCATCGACGCCGGCGCTGACGCCATCAAGGTGGGTGTGGGCCCTGGTTCGATCTGCACCACCCGGGTCGTCGCTGGCGTCGGCGTGCCGCAGGTGACCGCCATCCACCTGGCCCACCAGGCCGCCCGCGAGGTCGGCGTGCCGGTCATCGGCGATGGCGGACTGCAGTACTCAGGCGATATCGGCAAGGCCCTTGTCGCCGGTGCCGACTCCGTCATGGTCGGCTCCCTGCTGGCCGGCTGCAATGAGAGCCCCGGTGAGCTCATCTTCGTCAACGGCAAGCAGTACAAGGCCTACCGCGGGATGGGATCGCTCGGTGCGATGGCCCCGCGCAAGGGCGCCTCGTACTCCAAGGACCGCTATTTCCAGGCCGATGTCTCCACCGACACCGACCTCATCCCCGAGGGTGTCGAGGGCCGGGTCGCCTACCGCGGCGAACTCAAGCAGGTCGCCTACCAGCTCACCGGCGGACTGCGGCAGACGATGTTCTACGTCGGCGCGCGTACGATCCCTGAGCTCAAGGAGAAGGGACAGTTCGTCCGTCTCACCGCAGCCGGACTCAAGGAGAGCCACCCGCACGACATCCAGATGACTGTCGAGGCACCGAACTACACGGTGAAGTGACGGTGGAGCCCGCAGCCTCGGTCTCTGCGCTCACGGCCAGTGCCCAGAACTACCTCAAGATCATCTGGAGCATCCAGGAATGGGATCCTGAGCGTGAGCCGGTGCAGCCCAGCCTCATCGCCGAGCGGGCCGGGCTGCGGATGTCGACGGTGTCCGATGCGATCAAGCGGCTGAGCAGGCAGGGGCTCGTCGCCCACACCCGCTACGGCGCTGTGTCGCTGACCGATGAGGGGCAGGCGCATGCCCTGCAGATGGTGCGCCGCCACCGCCTCATCGAGACCTTCCTCGTCCAGGTGCTCGGCTACGGCTGGGACGAAGTCCACGACGAAGCCGAGGTGCTCGAACACGCCGTCTCCGACGAGCTCGTCGACCGGATCGCCGCCCATCTGGGCAACCCAGACCGCGACCCGCACGGCGATCCGATCCCGGCCGCCGACGGCCGGGTCGTGACACCTCGGGCGCGGCAGCTCAGCGATTGCGAGCCGGGAGCGAGCTACCGGCTGGAGCGGATCTCGGATGCCGATTCGGAGCTGCTGCAGTTCCTGGCCGGCAAGGGCATCGAAGTCGGCACCGACTTCACCCTCAGCGCCGGGGCACCGTACTCCGGCACGCTGGTGCTCGAACGCGAGGGTGAAGCGGAGCTGACGCTCGGCGCAGAAGCCGCCGCAGCGATGTGGGTCTCCAGCCGCTGAGCTGCGCAGCCGGCCGGATCAGCCGAGGATGCGGCGCCTCACCCAGCGTGGGCTGACTGCCGCAGCCGCCGCCGGACCGTGCGGGCGATGATGCCCTGGCGGGGGCTGAAGAGGTAGATGAGGGTGAAGACGAGCCCCTGCGCCAGCACGATCATGCCGCCGGAGGAGGTGTCGGCGTAGTAGCTGACGTACAGGCCCACAAGCGAACAGCCCACAGAGATCGCCGGGGCCAGCAGCAGCATGACGCTCATCCGGTCGGTGAGCAGATGGGCGGAGGCGCCGGGGATGATGAGCATCGCGACGACGAGGACGACGCCGACGATCTGCAGCGTCGCCACCGCGGTGACGGCCAGCAGCCCGAGCAGCAGCGCACTAGCGAGACGCGGATTGATGCCGATCGCATGGGCGTGCGTGGGATCGAAGGCGCAGAGCGTGAAGTCGCGGCGCTTGAGGGCGACGACGATGAGGACCGCGAGCGTGAGGATGAGGATCTGGGCGAGCTCCTGCCGGGAGACGCCGAGGATGTTGCCGAAGATGATGTGGCCTAGGTCCGTATCCGAAGGCGTGACGGACACGAGCACGATGCCGAGTGCGAACAGCGTGGTGAAGACGATGCCGATCGCGGCATCCTCCTTGACCCGGGAGGTGTCGCGCACCGCCCCGATGAGGATGACGGCGAGGAAGCCGAACACGAGCGCCCCGATCGCGAAGGGCAGATCGAAGATATAGGCCAGCACCACCCCGGGCAGCACCGCATGGGAGACCGCATCGCCCATGAGCGACCAGCCGATGAGCACGAGCCAGCACGACAGCAGCGCGCACACGATCGAGACCATGACCGCTGCGATGAGGGCGCGGGTCATGAACTCATAGCTCAGCGGTTCGGTCAGCAGCTGCAGCACGCTCATGCCTCCTCGCCTCCGTTCCCGAGGTGGGACTCGCCTGCCTGCTCGGCGTCGTCTTTGGGCTGGGTGCGGGTGTTGGTGGGGCGGCCGAGCGGGTCGAGGCCGAAGGCGAGGGCGAGGTTCTGCGGGCGCAGCACCTCGGCGGGGGAGTCGTGCAGCAGCACCCGGCGCATGAGCAGGATCGCCTCATCGGCCAGATCCGGCAGCGCATGGAGGTCGTGGGTGGATACGACAATCGTCGTCCCGGCATCAGCGGCCTCGCGCAGCACGCTCGAGATCATCTGCTCGGAGCGCTTGTCGACTCCGGCGAAGGGCTCATCGAGCAGCAGCACGGAGGCGCCCTGCGCCAGGCCGCGGGCGACGAAGGCGCGTTTGCGCTGTCCGCCGGAGAGCTGGCCGATCTGCCGGCCGGCCAGTTCGCTCAGCTCGACGCGAGCCAGTGCGGCGTCCACCGCCTGCCGGTCGGCGCGCGAGAGCCGGCGGGTGAGGCCGGTGCGCCCGTAGCGGCCGGTGCCCACCACCTCGCGCACGGTGATGGGGAAGTCCCAGTCGACGAGCTCGGTCTGGGGCACATAGCCGATGAGACCGGATCGCCGGGCCTTGGCCGGCGGCAGTCCGCTGATCTGCACGCTGCCCGACTGCGGTCGGAGGCTGCCGACGATCGTCTTGAACAGTGTCGACTTCCCGGCCCCGTTCATGCCGACGAGCCCGCAGATCCGCCCGCGCCCGATGACCGCGCTGGCGCCGTCGAGGGCGAGCGTGGGGCCGTAGCGCACCGTCACATCGCGCACCTCCAGGGCCGGTGGGGTGCTGCCCGCCGGGGTGCTGCCTGCTGCCGAGGCGGGCCTCAGGCGGTCACTCATCCTCGCCTCCGGTCAGCGCCGCGGCGATGGTCTCGGCATCGTAGCGGATGAGATCGAGGTAACTCGGCGCAGGGCCGTCGGCGGTGGTGAGTGAGTCGACGTAGAGGGTGCCGCCGAAGTCCGCCCCGGTGGCCTCGACCACCTGCTGCATCGCGGTGTCGTTGACCGTCGACTCGCAGAACACCGCCGGCACCTGCGTGTCGCGGACGAACTCGATCGTCGAGGCGACCTGCTGCGGGGTGGCCTCGTGCTCAGCGTTGACCGGCCAGATGTACTTCTCCTCCAAGCCCGCATCCCGGGCCAGGTACGAGAACGCGCCCTCACAGGTGACGAGCGCGCGCTGCTCAGCCGGCAGGGACTCCAGCGTGTCGGTCAGCGTGGTGCCGACCTCCAGCAGCTCCTCGGTGTAGGCCCGGGCATTGGCCTCATAGTCCGCGGCATGCTCCGGGTCGAGCTCGGAGAGCGCTGCGGCGGTGTTCTGCACATAGATCTCCGCATTGCTCGGGCTCATCCACGCATGCGGATTGGGCATGCCGGCATCGGCATCCTCGGTGATGTCGATCGTGTCGATGCCCGCGCTCAGCACCACATGGTCGGTGCCGGCGACCTCGATGAACTGCTCGAACCAGGCCTCCAGACCCAGGCCGTTGACGAGCACGAGCTCGGCCTCCTCGGCGATCCGGATATCGCTGGGAGCCGGTTCATAGCCGTGGATCTCCGCGCCCTCCCGGGTGATCGACTCAACCCGCAGATGCTCGCCGGCGACCTGGGCAGCGATGTCCTTGAGCACGGTGAAGGTGGTGAGCACCAGCGGCCGGTCATCGCCCTCATCCCCGCCCGAGGTGGGGGTCGCCCCGCAGGCCGACAGCGCGAGTACGGCGGTCGTCGCCAGGCCGGCGAGGAGCGCAGAGAGAGGGCGGCACTGCATGGCAACACCATAGTTCCGCCGCACGGATTATCAAAGTTCGTCTATGCGTACTTTCTGATGTGCTGTGCGGGCCGCCGGTGCGCTCAGTCCTTCTTCGGCCGGCCGATCCCGCGGTAGGTCTTGAGCTGTTCGGGGTTGAGCCGGCGGAACAGCGCCTCCTGCGCGACCGAGGCGATGAGCACGCCGTCGGCGGAGGTGATGTCGCCGGTGTAGAGGCCGCGGCCGTAGGCGGCGGAGCGCGGCGCATAGTCGCACAGCACCCACTCGTTCATATTCACCGGCCGGTGGAACCACAGCGAATGGTCAAGACTGGAGCCGGACTTGAACTCCTCGGTGTTGAACGCGCCGAGTCCCGAGGAGATGTCCGACAGGTACGTCAGCGCGCAGATGTGCAGCAGTTCCGAGTCACCGAGGTCTTCTGTGCAGCGGGCCCAGAATCGCACCGGATAGTCGGTGGTCTCGAAGGGCTGGTCGGTGCTGCGGGCTTCGAAGGAGAACATCCGCGGCATCGGCGAGGGGTCGCCGAACCGGATCTCCTCCTGGGCTGCTGCGGTCTCGCCCTGCAGGTCGGGGCTGTCATTGCCGCGGGTGAAGTTGATGGCCATATTGAAGATGACGTCGCCGTCCTGGGTGGCCACCACGCGGCGGGCGGAGTAGGAGCCGCCGTCGCGGTCGCGGAAGACCTGGAAGACCGTCGGCCGGGCGGCGTTGCCTGGGCGCAGGAAGTACCCGTGCAGGGAGTGCGGTTTGCGCTCCTCATCGACGGTCAGGGCCGCGGCGTGCACGGACTGCGCTGCGACCTGCCCGCCGTAGAGGGCGTAGGGCTCATCGAAGACGTAGCCGGCGCGGTAGATGTTCTTGTCGATCTTCTCCAGCTGCATGAGCTCGACGAATGAGCCCTCACCGGTTTCGCTGGGTGCGAAGAGCACATCGCTCACGTGATTCCTCCGATTCGGTCAGGGAGATGAGGCCGTACCCTTCGATCCTAGCGATGACGCTGTCAGCAGCCTGGTCACCCACCCCGCTCGGGTCGGAAATCCGCAGTTGTTGCAGCGCTCAAGCCTAGGAAAGCCTCCTTGACCGTGTATTATGAGCGTTTCCTGAGTGCTCGAAAGTGAGTGCTTATCCTCGGGTCGAACGATCCAAAGAGCCGGGAGTGGTCCTCAATGACAGTCATCCGTCCCTCAGCCCATCGTGCAAGAACAGCTCTCGCGCTTCTCTTCACCATCGTCCTCGTCTTCGCCAGTTCAGTCGGAACGGCACCACCGGCGTGGTCGCAGGAGTCCGGGGATCCGACCTCCGACGGCTTAGGGGCTGGTGCGCAAGCGACACTGACGCCGAAGGGGCCGACGTTCGACGACAACAACCGGACTGTCTACATTCCCTCGGATTACGGCATTCGCTATTACATCGATGTCGATGGGACGAATGTGACGAAGGACGGGTTGCCGTACGCAAAGCCCGGTACTTACACGAAGGATGACGGCATCCGCACGGGGGTTCCGATCACGGTGACCGCGAAGCCGGTGAACCCGAAGGATGAGCTCGACGGGCAGACCGAATGGGAGACGACGCTTCCTGACCGTCCGACACTGACGCCGAAGGGGCCGACGTTCGACGACAACAACCAGACTGTCTACATTCCCTCGGATTACGGCATTCGCTATTACATCGATGTCGATGGGACGAATGTGACGAAGGACGGGTTGCCGTACGCAAAGCCCGGTACTTACACGAAGGATGACGGCATCCGCACGGGGGTTCCGATCACGGTGACCGCGAAGCCGGTGAACCCGAAGGACGTCCTCGACGGGCAGACGGAATGGAAGACGACGCTGCCGGATCGCCCGAAGCTCACGCCGAAGGGCCCGACCTTCAACGACTGGGACAGCACCGTCTACATCCCCTCCGACCGCGGCATCCGCTACTACATCGACGTCGACGGCACGAACGTGACCAAGGACGGGCTGCCGTATGCCAAGCCCGGCCTGTACACGAAGGATGACGGCATTCGCACCGGCGTTCCGATCAAGGTGACGGCGAAGCCGGCGAATCCGAAGGATGAACTCGACGGTGATACCGAGTGGACTCATACGCTTCAGAAGCGACCGGACTCTTCGCTTGCATCCGGCGACGAGTTCGACGATTCCGCGACTCTGCCGAATGAAGGCTGGAAGGTCCTCGACACCAGTTACAAGAAGGATCTGCCGGAGAAGGTCAACACGATCTACACACGCGACAGCGTCTCAGTCAAGGACGGCAGTCTCGAGATCCGCACTGCCCGCCATTGCCTCGACAAAGACCAGAAACCCTCAGCTGAGACCGAGAGCCCGGACGGTGCAGTTTGTCCTGCGGGCAAGAAGACGATGTACACCTCTGGTCGGATCGAAACTGATTACATTTACAATGCTCCGTTTGAGATGGAGATCAGAGCGCGAATGTCGGACGGCAAGATCGATGGAATGCACTTTGCCGGCTGGCTGCTCAACAACCAGCCCTACTGCACCAGCCCCGAGGTGCAGAAATCCGACCTCGGCGAGATCGACACGATGGAAGTGCTGAGTCAGCACGCCCATACGACGAACACGACGCACGTCACGTGCGTCAACACCAACGGCCGCGGCGCCGGAACCAAACGCGACGCCCACCAGCTCGACGGCCAGATCGCCGGAGTGTGGAACACCTACCGCATGACCTGGGACGGCGACGCGGTCCGGTACTACTTCAACGATCAACTCGTGCCCTCCAGCCGTGGCCAGACTCCAGAGACTCGAGGGGAGACCGTCGGCCTGAGTGACGACGACTTCCGCCGTGCGCTCATGGACTATCCGTTCAAGGCGATCATCGACTCGGTCGTCTTCCCCGATGACTACACGTGGGTGCGCCCGGTCGACGACTCGAAGCCGTTCCCGGCTCGCGTCGATCGTGTCGACTACTTCCGCATGAAGCAGCTTGACGACATCTACCCCGGTGGCGCGATCGGCAGCTACTGGAAGAACAACAAGTGGCTCGGAGCCCCTCTATCCGGCGAGGAAGACGCCGGGCCCGACGGTGCGCGGATGCAGAAGTTCGAGAAGGGGGTCGTCTACTGGTCGCGCACAACGGGAGCGCATGGCGTCAAGGGCGGCATCAAGTCGACCTACGACCGTGAGAAGGGTGCGGACGGCTGGCTCGGCCTCCCACGCGGCGAGGAACGAAAACTCGCCCACGGTGGTGCCTCACAGACCTTCGAAGGCGGCCAGATCCACTGGTCGCGGGCAACAGGGGCCCACCCGACGAAGGGGGCGATCCAGAAGTACTGGGCCTCGCAGAAGTGGGAGAACGGCTGGCTCGGATATCCGATCGGCGGTGAGATCCGCAATAAGGATGGCAGCGTCCGCCAGAACTTCCAGGGCGGCACCGTCTACTGGTCTGCCAAGACCGGTGCGCATGGCGTGAAGGGGACCATCAGGTCGACCTATCACAACCTCAAGGGTGCGGATGGCTGGCTCGGCCTGCCGCGCAGCGATGAGCGGCGCTTGCGCCGCGACGGCGGTGCCTACCAGGTATTCGAACACGGCCAGATCCACTGGTCGCGCAAGTCCGGAGCGCACCCGACGAAGGGCGCGATCCAGAAGTACTGGGCCTCCCAGAAGTGGGAGAACGGCTGGCTCGGCTACCCGACCAGCGGGGAGATCCGCAACAAGGACGGCAGCGTCTACCAGAACTTCCAGCACGGACGCGTGACATGGAAGTCCGGCAGGGGCATCACCGTCAAACGCTTCTGATCACCTCCCGCGCCTCCCGGCCGCCTCCAGCACACCCCGTGCCCGAGGCGGCCGTCGCGGTCCACTGCTGCACCGTCACATTCCAGCGCAAACTGGCGTCATCAGCCAGGACTGTTAGAGTGGCGGACAGACATGGGGTGCCCGGCAGGCCGGGCTGAGAACATACCCATCGAACCTGATCTGGATCATGCTGGCGAAGGGATTGTCATGACACAGCAGCACCCATCTGCCCCCGCACAGACGGGGGCCTCGATACCCGATCTCGCAGCGGCTGCCACCGCGGTGCGGGAGTCGAATCCGCTCGTCCAGTGCATCACGAACACTGTCGTGCAGACGCTGAGCGCCAATGCTCTGCTGGCGATCGGCGCCTCACCGGCGATGATCAACCATGAGGCCGACGCCGCCCAGTTCGCCCGCATCTCCGACGGCCTGCTCATCAACTTCGGCACCGCCAGCTCACACAACTTCCTCGCCGCCGACGCCGCCATCACCGCCGCCCGTGAGACCGGCACGCCGTGGGTCCTCGACCCCGTCTCCTACGGCGTCATCGACTACCGCACCACCCGCATCAAGCAGGCCCTGACCTGGCAGCCGACCGCCATCCGCGGCAACGCCTCCGAGATCGCAGCCTTAGCAGGCACCGGCGCCGGCGCCCGCGGCGTCGACTCCACCGACGAGGTCGAAGCTGTCCTCGAGGCTGCGATCCAGCTCTCCCACGCCCTCGGCTCCGTCGTCGCCGTCTCCGGAGAGGTCGACGCGATCGTCCACGCCGGCGAGCAGGTGCGCATCGCCCGGGTTTCCGGCGGTTCGGACTACATGCCGCTCGTCGTCGGCACCGGCTGCTCGCTCGGCGGTGTCGTCGCCGCCTACCTCGGCGCCCTGCCGGCCGACCCGTTCGCCGCTGTCGTCGCCGCCCACGCCCACTATGCGGCCGCCGGCACCCGCGCGGCCGGCACGAGCCGCGGGCCTGGCAGCTTCGCCGTCGAGTTCCTCGACGCCCTGCATTCCGTCACCGCCGCTGACATCGCCGCCGTCGGCGTCAGCTACGACACCGTGGAGGTCGCCGCATGAGCCACGATCGCCTCGCCGGCATCGACACCGCCCTGTACTTCATCACTGACTCCGCCCAGTGCGCCGCGGTCGGCCGCTCGGTGGCCGACACCGTCGCCGAGGCGGTCGCCGGCGGGGCAGGGATGGTCCAGATCCGGGACAAGGACATCACCGACGCGGAGATGTACGACCTGACCTGCGAGGTGCTGCGCACCCTTGATGCGACCCTGGCGCGGGAGCAGCTGGAGAACACCGTGCCGGTGTTCGTCAACGACCGCGTCGCTGTCGTCGAGAAGCTGAACCGTGAAGGCCACCTCGTGCATCTGCACATCGGCCAGGACGACACCTCGATCGCCGAAGCCCGCCAGCGCATCGGCCAGGAGGCCCTGCTCGGGCTCTCGGCCACCACGCCTGACGAGTTCGTCGCCGCCCGCGAGGCCGGCGCCGTCGACCTCCTCGGCGTCGGCCTGGCATTCCCGACGACGACGAAGAAGAACGCCCGCGACGTCCTCGGGCCCGAGAAGATCGGCGCACTCGTCGGTGAGGCCGGCCTGCCGGTGTTCGGCATCGGCGGCATCGACCTGGCCGGTGCTGCCAAGATGCACGGCACCGGCGTCGCCGGCATCTGCGTCGTCTCCGCCATCTGCAAGGCCGCCGACCCGCGCGCGGCCGCTGCTGCGATCAAGGCCGTGTTCCTCACCGGTCGGCTGCCCGACGCCGAGGGTCGGGCTGAGACCGAGAAGGACACCGGCTCACACACCGCAGACGGAGGACACTGAACGATGACCGCTCCTGCATCGCGCCCGCCGATCGCCCTGTCGATCGCTGGCACCGACCCATCTGGTGGGGCCGGCATCCACGCCGACCTCAAGGCTTTCTGCGCCCGCGGCGTCTACGGCACCACCGCCATCACCGCTCTCGTCGCACAGAACACCCACGGGGTCAGCGAGGTCTACGGCATCGACGACGCCTTCGTCACCGCTCAGCTCGCCAGCGTGCTCGACGATCTGCCCGTCGATGCGACGAAGACCGGCATGCTCTCCACTCGCAGCCTCGTCGAACTCGTCTGCCGCGCCGTCGATGAGCGCGACCTCGGCTATCTCGTCGTCGACCCCGTCATGGTCGCGGCCTCCGGGCACCGGCTGCTCAACGACGATGCGGTCGATTCTGTGCGCAGCCAGCTCATGCCGCGCGCGGACCTCATCACCCCGAATCTGCCCGAAGCGGCACTGCTGCTCGGTGAATCCGAGCCCGAAGCCGAAAGCATCGAGCAGATGCGCGACCAGGCCGGCCGGCTCCTCGAGCGCGGCGCCCGGGCCGTGCTGCTCAAGGGCGGCCACGGCGCTGATGACGAGGTCATCGACGTCCTCGCCGTGGCCGATGGGACGAACGCGGAATTCTCCCATCCGCGCATCCGCACCCCCAATACACACGGCACCGGCTGCACGCTCTCGGCAGCGATCACCGCGGAGATGGCCCACGCCCTCCACGCCGAGGCGACCGGCACCTCGGGTGCGGCGACCGACATCTCGGGTGCGGCACGCGCCGCGATGGTGACCGCAGCGGTCGAACGCTCCCTCGACTACCTCGCCCGCGCGCTCGCCTCAGCCGCCGACTGGCAGCTCAGCCGCGAACCGGAAGGCGCCCACGGCCCGGTCGACCACCTCGTCGACCTGCACGTCGAGCGCTGAACCCGAGACCCGGACCATTCCCGACCCCACCCGTTACATTTATTGGTAGGTCCTCACCAGAGGATCTGGTCGCTGGCCCTGGTATGGCTGTCTTGCCCTGTCATCGATGATCCGGGGGGTGTTGCCGC
>NZ_JBHMAU010000016.1:0-674 GCF_042429315.1 Brevibacterium otitidis
GGATGCTCTGGAGCACGCGTTATGGGAAAGGAAGCGAAAGAACAGGAACACCGACCAGTTAATTCATCATTCTGACAAGGGAAGCCAGTATGTCTCCATTGCTTACACAGAGCGTCTGCGTGAAGCTGAAATAGAAGCCTCGGTCGGTTCGACTGGAGATTCTTATGATAATGCCGCAGCAGAAGCGCTGAATAAACTATATAAGAAAGAGGTGGTGTGGCGCGAGGGCCCGTGGACCGGTCGTGATGCTGTGGAANGCGCAGTTCGAGGAACACTACTACACTGAAACCAGTCGGCCAGTGGTGGCTGACGTACCGCTATGAACTCTCCACCAAACTCGGGGCGATCCACTCGGGGCTTTCGCCGGTGGCATCGTCATCGACGCCGGGCTCGGCTTCCGCGCACCTGCACTCACCGGTGTCGGCCTGACCGTCATCGGGCTGGTCGTCACGACGATCGCGATCACCACCCACCGGCGCTCACGCGCCCGGCAGATCATCGACGTCGAGGGGTGAGTGGTCTGCGGCGCTCAATCGTGCGCACTCGTCCATCAGCTGACGCACCCCGACAGCGAAAGCACGTTCAGCTTCTGTAAGAAATCCCGTTTGAACGATCACGTTGTCAGCCGCGCGAATCAGTTCGGCTTGCGTCGGACCATCGGGTAGCGTGACGGC
>NZ_JBHMAU010000017.1:0-20481 GCF_042429315.1 Brevibacterium otitidis
AGTTTCGCAGCCGGGTTCGCGCCTTTGTCAGCGCCAGTGGTCGACACGGTCAGCCTGTCGTCGGCGAGGTCGAGCAAGCCCGCCTTCTGGGCCAGGCCCATGATCAGGACCAGCCCGGTCGTCGCGATGAAATTCTCGTCATCGAAGGAATGAGACACAGCCGTGGGTGTGTGATTGAATAGCACCTGAGAGGTGCCCCTTTCTTGGCCGGGAATGTTGACTTATAACATCACCATTTTCCCAGTTCAGGAGGGGCATTTCCATTCCACACGCGGCTCGATCCGGCTACTTACATCGGTGGATCAAGGCTTAGGCATCCCGGCCTTGTACCGATTCGTCGAGCGAGGCGAGCCTGATTGCAGTTGCGGCGACGCCATGAACGTCGAACGACGCCGCCAGCGGTAAGTCCCGCATTTTTTCGAGGGTGAACCATGCTGCATCGAGGGCGTCATCGGCAGGTGTCGGTTCTCCGTGCTGCCATCGGCAAAGCACTCCGACCAGGACGTAATGCAGATGGTTGTCAGCGTCGATCACATCAACAGCATCGAAGATGCGGTAAGGGGTGGCGTCGACCCCGGTTTCCTCGGCGAGTTCGCGCGCGGTTGCGGTGAACAGTGTCTCGCCCGGTCTGATCTTCCCTCCGGGAAACGCCCACCGGCCGGCATCGGGCATGTGGGCGCGGCGAACGAGAAGTACACGACTTCCTCGGACCACTGCCGCAAGCGTGGCCGGTCGCGGGTGGGGCCGCTCGTGCGTCATCATTCCACCGCGTCGGCGCCATTGACCTGCGCTCGGATCTGTATGAAGGGCGGTTGGTCAACGGGTTCCTGCGCACCGACGTCCTTGACGGTGTCGGCGCCTCGCGTCGTGATCTCACGGATCGTAAATCCGGCCGAGGCCAGCACCGACTCGTAGGTGCTAATCGACCAGTGCCGGTCGACGAGTTCAAGCACTCCGACCCCTGGGACCTGCAAGCTGACCTTCCGTTCGTCGCCGTCCTGATAGTCTCGGCCGGGCTCACCGCTGCGGAAGGTGGGGAACTGGATTCCTGTGGCTGCGGGGTTGCTGTCGACGATGAAGAGCGATCCGGAGGGCTTAAGGACGCGCGCGAGCTCGTCTGCGATCCGGCGGAGGTCCTCTCGGGCGGACACGTTGATGAACACGAAGCAGCAGACCACGGCATCGAACGTGTGATCCGGGTACGGCACATGGCCGCTGTCGATGGTGTGGAATCGGGCGGCGTCCTGGGGTGTCTGAGACTGGGCGAGACGGACCATGTTCGCACTGATGTCGACACCGACGACCCTGCCTGCGGCTCGGGTATCGAGTAACCGTCGGGAGACTTTTCCGCTGCCGCATCCGTAGTCAAGCACGACCGCATCCCCACCGTAGAGGTTCTCGAGATCCCGGGTCAGGGGAAGGTAGGCCAGCCGGTGTTCGACGTAGTCGTCATAGGCGTCGAAGCCTGCCGAGACTGATGGTTTCCGCCATGACGTCGTCATCGGTGCACCGCCGTCACGTGCGTGTGGTCGGACTCGATCGCTGGCCACCGGTTCGTCAGCAAGTCTCGATGGAGGGGATGCAGGTCGTCGAGGACCGAGACGTCGATCGGTCGTCCGGATTGGAGTTGCCGGTGGATCCAGAACAGTCGGAGGATCTCCACCCACGCATGCGGAAGGGTGAGGGCGGTCAGAGCATCGGCGGGGAGTTGGTCTGCGCGGATCGACTGTTCAAGGGTGAGAACCTCTCGCACTTGAGCCATCGTCGCCCCTGGTGGTAGCTGCGGTAAAGCTCGCGGTGCGTCGATTACCTGGCCGCTGTGTTCGAGGAGTTCCTCTACTCGCGTGAGGTCTTTTTCGTAGATGTGGAGCGAGCCGACCTGGTGGACGTAGACCCCAGGCGTCACACCCAGCATGGAGGCGAGGAACTCCTGTAGAAAGGTGAAGGAGAACGTGTCGTTGAGCAGTCCCATGTAAGCGTCGTTGGCGCGCATGAATGCGACCATGTGCAGATGCTCGCCGCGGAGCAGCAGTTGGAGGGCAAGCGTGCAGGACACGTCGATGTTGCGCCGGTAGATGTCTTCCGAATCGTCGAAGACTTGCAGGACGGCACGCTTGCTGGCTGGGTCGTCCTCGCGAAGGATGTTAACAACTCGTTCAATGGCGTCCTCACCGCCGACGTCTTTAAGTAGTTTGGCGCCATAGCCAGTGCCGGGCAGGCTCACCCCATCAGGACTGTAGCGTTCCATCGAGGGAGCGTAGTTGCGGATGAAGTCGAGGTCGTTCTTGCCGGAGAGATACCAGAGCGCTTCGGCATAGTTGAAGATGATGTTCTGGCGACGCTGCCGGACAAGGCAGTACCGGCGCGCCGGGCTCGTCAGCCGTACGCTGAAGCCGATGTTCTCTCGCTCGTCTTGGCCGCGGGGGCTGTTCCGGTGTTCGAAGCTGGTGCAGAGGTGTCGCAGCGTGTCCAAGTAGAGCGCGTTCAGGTCTGGGTACTCATGCTTCACTGCGAGCTCCTTCCCGTGCTCGGTCAATGGCGGCGTGGATGCGCGGTCCGGTTGCCTGCTGGGGGTCGATGGTGATCATTTCCACGTCGGCGACCGCTGAGAGACCCCGGATGAGGAATGCGTATTCCTGGTCCTTCTCCAGGAGAAGGATGATGGGTTTCTTCCAGGCCGATGCCCACCCGATCTCGATATGTGTTCCTGGTGACGCTGGCGACCCGGGGAAAGCGATGAAAACGTCGCAGGCGGCGATCTCCGTATAGTCGATGCGTGTGCACTCGCTGGGTTCCATGAAATCGCGCCCCCAATCTTCCCTGCGGTGAGCGCAGTGCACGTCCCATCCCCGCGTCTCGAAGTAGTCGATGATCGAGGCGTACTTATCGATGTCGGAACCTCGCATCACATGTATGTCGGAATCGACGAGCGCTTTGAATGGGCCCGCGAGAAACATCTTTCGCGTCTCGGTCACAATTGTTCTCCTTCACGAGTTGAGTGGCGCCAATAGCATGATCTGGTTGCCAGGACTTTCTGGCGTCGACACATACGGTGAGTGGTTTCGGCACGGATTATTCCCGCGGACAGAGCTGGTGAAAGTGATGCACGGGACCGTGGCCGTGACCGACGTCGAGGAGGTCGCTGGCGATGAGAGCATCGTGAAGATACCGCTCGGCCTGGCGCGCACTGTCTTGCGCCGAGTGATTGGGCAGCAGCGAGGCGATCGCCGACGACAGTGTGCAGCCGGTTCCGTGGTCGTTGAGAGTCTTGACTCTGGCGGCGGTGAATGCACGGGCTCCCTCCGGCCCGCAGATAGTCGACGTGGGACGCCTCGTGCGTGAGGTGTCCGCCCTGAGTAGCACCCAGGGAGAACCGAGGCTGCGCAGCCGGGTGCCCTGATCGTGCATCTGCTGCCAAGTTGTGGCTTCCTTGGTGTCGAGGGGGACCGCAGCCTCGGGGAGGTTCGGCGTGATGATCGTCGCCAGCGGGACGAGCGTGTCCCGGACGGCGGCCACGGCGTCGGTGTCGAGAAGGTGATCGCCGCTCTTGGTACCATTGCCGAGCACGATGTTCTCGGCTTCGTGCTGTCGGAGCCGGTCGGCGACGACCTCGGTGTTCGCGGCGTTGGCGACTATGCCGATCTTCACCGCGTCGACATGGACATCGTCGAAGACCGCATCGATCTGCTTGCCGACGAAAGAGGGGTCGAGGGGAACGAAGGAGCGCACGCCGCAAGTGTTCTGAGCAACGACCGCGGCGGCGGCTGTCACACCGTAGGCACCTATCGCTGTGAACGCCTTGAGATCGGCCTGGACACCAGCACCACCGGTCGGGTCGGTTCCCGCTATCGAGAGGACAATGTGAATCGTCACGCTCTCACCTCGTTCTGCGCGACGGCAACGGCGTACCGGGCGACATCGACGACGTCCTTGCTCAGCGCCAGCTGGGCGTCGTCGACCTCGTCGAGGGCAAACCACCCAGCTTCTAGGGCATCGTCACCGGCACGCAGGGATCCGGACCGCCACTGGCACGCCACGGCGATGAGGACGAAGTGGCTGACCAGATCGCCATCCGTGCCGCGATCGAAGGCATCGATCGTCGTCAGGACGCCGATGGCGTCGCCCACGAGACTAGTCTCCTCGTCCAGCTCACGCTCGGCTGCTTGCGTGATGGTTTCTCCGAACTCGATTTTCCCACCGGGGAAGCCCCAGTACCCGGCATCGGGCGGATTCGCCCGACGCACCAAGGCCACACGGTCATCGTCGATGACGACGCAGAGAACGGCGACCGTCGGCCGCGCACGGCCGACGTCGGAATCGGCGGGAGGAATCGACACTGTGGCCTCACTTCTGGAGGCCAGCGACGGGAGCAAGCCCTACGAGACCAGTCCCTTCGCCGGCATGATCCGGATCAGGTTCTAAGGGTCACCACGCCGACCATCGTCCAGTGGTATCTCAGCCCCTTGACGGGGCACCCCTCGGTAACACCGAGCCTACCAGAAGGCCGCCACTGTGTGTCCAGACTGTCGCCACAAGTCCCTGTCCCGCGGTCCGAGGCTGCGTGACACGAACCCCAACATCGGTGCAGATGGCGCGCCATAGAGCCCGGCACTCGTTACCGGCGCGATCAACGCGAGGCGGTATAAGCGTCGATCGCATTGTTGGAAACACGCCCGAGACCAGAGACGACATACCGATCTCACGCGCCCATTTCCGAAGCTCGGCCAGGGGATAGCGACGATGCTGACACGATGCATTGTTCAGCCTTTGCGGCGCACGAAATGGACGACTGAGGCTGACCGGCCGCGCCGCTATAACGTAGATGTCCAATGCGTGGGAGTGATGCGAGGGGAGGTGACAATTAGGGTGTCACGCTGCGGCTGCAGGTGAGTCAGTAATTGCTTCGTACCCGACAGGTGTCAATCGGCCCAACCGGGCTGGCCGACGGCGCCGTCATCGGTGCGCTGCGGCTGGCCGATGAGATCCGCGCGGAATCGCACGATGCCGTCGCTGCCCTGCATGCAGCCGGGGTGCAGGTCGTAATGATCACCGGTGACGCACAGGCAGTTGCCAACACCGTCGCAGCAGAGCTCGGCATCGACCGGGTGTTCGCCGGCGTCAGGCCCGAGGACAAAGCCGCCACAGTGGAGGAGCTCCAACGTGAGGGCAGGCGTGTGGCGATGGTCGGGGACGGCGTCAACGATGCTCCCGCGCTCGCCCAGGCAGACGTCGGTATCGCGATCGGTGCGGGCACCGATGTGGCGATCGGCTCCGCTGGTGTCATCCTCGCCTCGTCGGATCCGCGTTTGGTGCTCTCGGTCTTCGAACTGTCCCGTGCGACGTATCGGAAGATGAAGCAGAACCTGTGGTGGGCTGCCTGCTACAACCTCATCTCGGTTCCGCTTGCCGCCGGCGTGCTGGCACCGGTCGGCTTCGTGCTGCCGATGAGCATCGGCGCGATTCTCATGTCAGCCTCCACAGTAGTGGTGGCGCTCAACGCGCAGCTGCTGCGCCGTCTCGACCTCTCACCGGCTGCCAGCACCGCTGCCGTGCTCGAGTCCTGACGCACCGAACCGGATGACGTCACTCCGCCTGCGGCCGCTGCTGCTCAACGCCCGGTGACGCAGCCTCAGCTGTCCGTGCCGGTTGCGTGCCAGCGGCGACCTCCGCCTCGGGCGCGGTGGCCTGACCTGCTGCCGTCGACGTCCCCGCGGGGACGTCCCCAGCTGCAGCCGGCTCCTCATCGACACCATGTGTGCGCAGCTCGCCGGCTCGGTAGGCGTGGTAGTAGGCGACGACGACCTCGTCATCGGAGTGGCGGGTCGCCAGGCTCACGGCGATGAGCACGATGGCCGAGGTGATGAGTCCGGGCAGGATCTCGTGGATGCCGAAGGGCTGGCCGGAGAAGCGCCACAGCAGTGAGACGGCCATCGCTGCGATCATCGACCAGATGACGCCGCGCTTCGTCGCCCGCTTCCAGAACATCGCCGCGAGCACCGGCATGACGAGCGTGGTCGCGGTGAAGGACAGGGCGACCTGGTAGATCGCGATGATGTCCTTGATGACGAGGGCGATGCCGAGGCCGATGACTGCCATCGCCGCGACCGAGATCCGGGACACCTTGAGGATCTGATCGTCCTTCGCCTGCGGGTTGATCCAGCCCTGGTAGATGTCCTTGGAGATGTTGATCGCACCTGAGAGCAGGAACGAGGTCGCGCCGGTCAGCAGCGCAGCCAGCAGTGAGACCATCAGCAGCCCGCCGATCGAGCCGTGGAAGATCTCGGCGATGAACGAGGTGTAGATGACATCGGGCATGGTGCCGGCCGGGAACATCTGCAGGGCGGCGATGCCGATGACGATCGCCGCCGCGCCGATGAGCACAGAGACGGCGAAGCCGATGACGACCGCCCAGATGCCGACCCGGTCGCTCTTAGCTGCGGTGAGCCGCTGCCAGGTCGTCTGCCAGACGATGTAGAACGGGCCGAAGATGAGGAACCAGTTGAGCAGCTCGATGCCGCCGATCGAGGTGAAGGAGAAGTGATCGGCCGGGGTGTTCTCGATGATCGTGTCGATCCCGCCGACATAGTTGATGCCCATGATGAGGGTGATGATGACACCGGCGAGGATGACGAAGGTCTGGATCGCATCCGTCCAGGCGACGCTCGGCATCCCGCCGACGAGCGTGAACGCCAGGGTGACGACGAAGCCGGCGAGGATGCCCCAGAACACGGTCAGGTCGGTGATCGAGGCGAGGATCGCGCCCATGCCCACCAGCTGCATGCCGAACGTCGGGGTCATGTACAGCAACCCGACGATGAGGGCCGGGATGAGGGCTGCGACCTTGCCGAAGCGGCGGGCGAAGAGCTCAGGCACGGTGTAGAGCCGCAGCCGGCGGATCACCGGGCCCAGCAGCAGCACAGCGGCGATGGTGAAGCTGGCGTAGGCCACACCGGTGATGTTGTACGACAGCCCCATCTCGAAGCCCTTGCCCGCACCGCCGATGAGGGCGGCCGAACCGGTGACGGTGGCGATGACCGAACCGCAGATGGGGAAGAACCCGAGTCTGAAGTCGGCCATGACATAGCCGTCAGCGCTCTTGACGCGAGTCGTGGCGACGACGCTGATGACGAGCAGCAGCAGCAGGAAGCCGATGATCCACACGAGATACCAGTTCATGGGCGCAGATTCTCCATCCCCGTTGATGAATATCCATCCTCATTGATGAATGCGTATTCCCTCACCATCCCGGCGATCGCCGCCGGTGGCCAGGACCAGTTCCGTCGCGCCCGATGGGTCCAGCACGGTGGTGGCGCAGGTGCGCTCAGTCACCGGTGAGCACAGGCGCGAGCGCGGCGGCCGCCGCATCGACGGCGGCCTGGGGATCTGCCCCGGCGGCGATGAGCACGAAGCCGTCGGTGGCCGGCCGGTCGGTGGGGCGCACGTCGATGCGGCGCCCGGAGAGCTGCACGGAGTGCGCCGTTCCCGAGGCGGTGGGCACGATCCCCTTCGCGCGCACGAGAGTGCCGGCGAGGGTGTCGAGCACACCGGTGAGTGCTTCGAGGCCGACAGGACCGGTGATCTCGACGGTGGCCGTGGCGTGCGCAGCCGCATGGAACGAGGCCGCAGCGTCATGGGCTCGCCGGTTGGGTGCGCTCGCTTCCGGCGCGGGTCCCCCAGCCGTGTCCGGGCCGCTCGCCTCAGCCGCCTGTGGTGCGGGTCCTCCCGCCGGTTGCCGTGCGCGTCCAGCCGCCTCCGGCACGGGGGTGCGCAGCGCCTCGGCGGCGGTGGCATCGGGATCGTCTGGATCCTGGACGACGATGACCGCCTGCCCGGCGGCCTGTCGGCAGGCGGCGACCGCCGCCTCGACCTGGGCGGGGGAGGCGAGGTCCGTCTTCGTCACGAGCACCACCTCGGCGGCGGCGAGCTGACCGGCGACCGCGTCGCCGACGTAGAGGTCGGCCAGCTGGCTGGTGATCGCTGTCGCGTCGGCGCACACGAGAACGGGACCGGCGCTGAAACCCGGATAGCTGCGCCAGACCGCCAGCTGGCCGGGATTGCCGACCCCGCTGACCTCGCACAGCACCTGATCGAGGTCGTCGCGGGCGGCCAGTGCGCTCATGGTGCGCAGCGCATCGTCGCTGATCTGGCAGCAGATGCAGCCGTTCGTCAGCTCGATGGTGTCGTCACTGGCTGCGGCGATGAGCGCGGCGTCGATGTTGACGGTCCCGAAGTCGTTGACGACGACCGCGGTGCGCCCGGGCAGGATCCCGGCCAGCAGCCGGTTGACCAGCGTCGACTTACCGGCACCCAGGTAGCCGCCGATGATCCCAAGCCGGGCACCGGAACGAGGGCCACCGGAACGGCCGGCTCCGGAACGCCGGGCACCGGACCGGCTGACACCCTGTGCGTCGGCTGCCGCAGGCGCGCTCACTGGCCATCCGCTCCCGAGGCACCGGCCGGCTCGACGACAGAGGCGTAGTGCTGCCCGCCGACCATGGTGCCGCGGGCGTGGATCTCACCGACCGCCTCGGGCGCGACCTCATAGGGGTCGGCGTCGAGGACGGCGACATCGGCGAACTTGCCGGCCTCCAGCGAACCGATCTCGTGATCCATCTTCAGCAGGTACGCCGCCCCGAGGGTGACGGCTTCGAGCGCGTCATCGAGGCTGATGCGCTCGTACTCGCCCATCACCCGCCCGGAGACCGTCAGCCGGGTGACAGCGTGCTTGACCGTCTGCAGCGGGCCGAGCGGGGTGACCGGGGTGTCCGAATGCAGGGTGATCGGCACCCCGATGCGCAGCGCAGTCGCCGCCGCATTCATCCGCGCGGCCCGGTCGGGTCCGACGGTGATGTCCATGTGCTGATCGCCCCACGCCCAGATGTGGTTGGCGAAGATGTTCGCCCCAGCACCCAGGGCCTTCATCCGCTTGTACTGCGCCTGCGTCGTCAGCTGCGAGTGCGTGCACGTGTGCCGATGGTCCGGGCGCGGGTGGGCGATGAGCGCGGCTTCGAGCGCGTCGAGGAACAGCTGCGTGGTCTGGTCGCCGTTGCAGTGGACGTGGATGAGCAGCCCGGCTTCGTGGAAGATGCGGAAGGCCTCGATGAACTCCTCCGGGGCGACTCCCCAGATGCCGTTGGGCTCATCGCCGTAGTAGCCTGGCTCCATCATCCGGGCGGTGAAGCCCTGGATCGAGCCGTCGAGCATGAGCTTGACGTTGCCGAAGCGCAGCCGGTCGGTCGAGGTCTCCCGCAGTTCGATGAGCCGCTGGGCGGCTTCCGGCATGGACAGGGCGACCTCGCCGACGCCTGCCCCGAAGTGGAAGACGTTGATCCGGGCCGGGAAGTCGGCATCGACGGTCGAGCGGAACAGCTCGACCCCCTCGTCCTCCATGAGGATCGTCGTGCCGAGGTCGGTCAGCGTCGTGGTGCCGGTGTTGACGCCCTCCTGGCTGAACCGGCGCAGGGCGGTCGCGTTGATGTTCAGTAGCCCGCCGCCGTCGGTCAGCTCACCGGCGAGAGCCATCGCGGCGAACTCCTGCAGCTCGCCGTTGGGGTTGCCGTCTTGGTCCTTGACGACGCCGGTGACCTCGGTCGAGGCGTCGATGCCGCAGCGGGCCATCGCTGCGGAGTTGACCGTTGAGACGTGCCCGCTGGTGTGGGTGACGTGGATCGGCCGGGTCGTCGAGACGCGGTCGAGGTGGGCGGCGACGAGCCGGTCGCCGGGGAAGTAGATCGGGTCGAGACTCCAGGCCAGCAGCGGCTCCTCCGGATCGGTGAGCTCCGCCTCGGCCTCGCGCAGCCGCTCGAGCACCGCCTCGATGCTGCGGCAGCCGGGCCACCGGCGGCCATCGGGGTCGATGCGGTCGACGAGCCCGATGTAGGTTGAGGCCCACACATTGCCGGAACCGGCATGGGAATGCGCTTCGACGAAGCCGGGCAGCAGCACCACCTCGGCGTAGCGGTCGTCGATGACCGCGTTCGGGTAGGTGAGCAGCTCCTCGACCGTGCCCACCGCCCGGATCCTGTCGCCGCGCACGGCGATCGCCTCGGCGGTGGGCCGGGCCGGGTCCATCGTGCGGACGATGCGGGCGGGGTAGACGACCGTCGGTTCCATTGCTCTCCTATCGACGCTGATGAGGACGCTGAGGTCACGGCGCTGTGCGGGCACCTGCCGCCAGTTCACCATCTGCACCGGCCGGCGGCAAGCGCCAGATCAACCGGTGTTGATGAGTCCAGATGCGGCCGGGCGCATGAGTCCGCATCCCGCTCCCGAGGCGGTGGGCCGCTGGCAGGTGCGGCTCGCTTGCGGTTTCGTCTGGCTTCCGGAATGACGGCAGCCGGCCGGACGACTGTGGGTCGCCGGGCCGGCTGTGTGTCAGGCGGGCAGCTCAGCTGGTGTGCGACGCTCCGTTCTCGCGCGTGGCAGCGTCCGTGCTGGGCGCCGTTCTGTCTGCTGAGCCGGTCTGGCGGGGCAGCGGCTTCTCTCCTTCGGCGATCGCCTTCACCTCGGCGGTGTCGGTGATCTCACCGCATTCGATGGCCTCGCGGATCTCTTCGACCTTCTCGTCGGGCACGTCCGGGATCTCCTCGCCGTCGGGGTCGAGGAACCGGCCGTCGATGAACACATCGCCCTCCCGCAGCTCGCGCAGGTCGGTCGGGGTGAGGATGCGCACCGGCTTGGCGGCGAACACCGATGGGTCCGGCGCCGGTATTCGGCAACGAGAACGACATCGAACCTCCCCGATGCCGGGCACCGAGGGTCGCTGGCGGACCACCCGGATGATCGATCCGGCCGACCTCGCCTACGACATGCACGTCAACATCGTCACCTTCGAACCCGGTGCCTCGATTCCGTTCGCTGAGACGCACGAGATGGAGCACGGGCTCTACATCCTGCAGGGCAAGGGCGTCTACCGGCTCAACGACGACTGGGTCGAGGTGCAGGAAGGCGACTTCCTTGCGCTGCGCGCCTTCTGCCCGCAGGCCTGCTACGCCGGCGGGCCGGAGCCGTTCCGATACCTGCTGTACAAGGACGTCAACCGCCAGGTCGAACTCTGATCTGAAGCACATGCTGCCTGGCGCTCAGCTGCTGGGGTTGCAGGCAGGCGAGGCCCGTCTGGGGTGCAGCTTGCACACCGCGTGAGATTTGTCTTGTGCTGCCGACCGGGTCGCTACGACTCACGCGCAGTCGACTACGACGAAGGTCTACTGTTCTGTTGCTGGGCGGCGGCAAAGAGTGCCGGTAAGCCTGCAGCGGTGATGCCTGATCCAGCTGCCTGATGCTTGCGTGGGTGCTCGCTGAGGTTTCGTCTGAGGTTACTGAGAAAGGACAGATTGAAGATGACCGAACTGAACGTCAATGTAGCTAGTCGCCGTACGGTACTCGCGGCATGTATCGCTGCGCCGGCTATCCTCGCAACTGGAGTAGCAGCTGAGGCGTCTTCAAAGAAGTCAGCCGCGATTCCGCAGGGTCACCGACGGGGTAGGGTGACGGAGACAATGAGTGACGGTACCCGGATCTATGAAGTTGTTGACGAGCGCGGAGAGGTCGTGGGTTTTACATTCGATGACGAGCGGCTGGAGGTTCTGCAAAGAGCCAGCCGGGAGATCGAACGTGAACCTGAGATGGAAGGGGCCATTACGGTGCGTGGTCGCGGGACATCGGTGGCGGCATGTGCTGCAGCGATTGCCGGGTTCGTTGCTCTTACCGTGTTTCCTGCAGCACGAGTAGCGAAGCTTGCCTGGCGCCTGGGCAAGCTCGTCGCCAAATATGGTCCACGCCTTGTAGCTCGCGTTTTCAAGGGAGCTCGAGGTATCGCGGGGAGGACTGTCGAGAAGGAGCTCATTGACTTGGCCAAGTCTCTCAGTGGTGTAGCCGCTCTCAAGGCATGTGGCATTTAAAGGGAAACAACGTCGAATCACGAGGAGAGAGATGACTGACCGTCGTGGTGAGTCTGCGTGGTCGCAGATCTCATGCCGTGCCCTTGCCGGAGTCCTGGCTCTCATGGGTGGAACGTGGCTGCTATCGGGCGGAGTCTCGCTCGGGAGTCTGCATGTGCCGCACTCTCCGCTCTTCGGCTGGCTGCTCATCGTCATGGGTGTGCTGACCCTGATCGCGACTGTGCTGGGTCTGCGGCGCATGCGGAGGGGCCAGGGACAGAGGTAGCGGCGGCAGTAGGAGTCGGTCTCATCGCCGGGAGAGCAGCTCGACCATCCCGGTGATGACGGCGTTGGCGTCTCCGGCGTCGATGTCGACGGTCTGGTGCCGGTCGTAGAAGACGCTGAGATCAAGCCCGACGCCCAGGCCGGCGATCTCGACCTGGCCGCTGGCCGTCCACTGATCGACGGTGCGGCGCAGGTAGGCGCCGAGGTACTCCTCGTCATTGGCGTTGGCCGTCACCGCATCCGAGGGGCTGCCGTCGGAGATGACGAGCACGACCCTGCGTTCGGCTTCGCGGCGGGCCAGCCGGGCAGCCGCCCAGTCGAGCGCCTCCCCGTCGAGACCCTCCTTGTACAGGTCGGAGCGCAGCAGTGCCGCGAGTCCTGCCCGCCCCCGCCGGTAGCCGGCGTCAGCGTCGAGCAGCACCATGTGCCGGCGTTCAGCGATCCGTCCGGCCCCCAGGGGTGAGCCGGCCCGTTGCCAGTCCTTCTTCGCCCGCCCACCGGTCCACGACCGGGTGGTGAAGCCGAGCACCTCGACACTCATGCCGAGCGCATCACCGGCCCGGGCGAAAGTGTCGACCGCTGAAGCGACGGCGAATTGGTGGGTGCGCATCGAACCCGAGCAGTCGATGAGCACCGTGAGGGCAAGCTCGGCGCGCGGGACGATCCGCTCGGTCTCGAAGACCAGCGTCTGGCTCGGGGCGGCGATGAGCTGGGCGAGCCGGCGTCGGTCGAGCCGGCCCTCCGGCTGCCCGGCATCGAAGCCGTCAGTGCCCGGGCGGGCGAGCTCACGCTCGAGCCGGTGGGTCAGCCGGTGAACTGAGAGCCCACGTTCGCTGATCGCCTCATCGAGCCGGCGGCGCAGCTCCCGCAGCCGGACCGGGCGCACGAGCTTGAGGGCGGTCGTCGTCTCGTCATAGACGCGGGTGAACACCGCATACTGCCCGGCGGCGGCACTGAGCGTCTGCGACTGCCCGAGCCCTGCGACCACACCGTCGCCATCGCCTTCCTCAGCCTCACGCTCCTCATCGAAGAGCGCCAGGTCCGGGGCGCGCCCGCTCCGCCCGCCGTGGGCCAGCTCATCCTCAGCCGCGGCCTCCTCGGCCAGGGCTGCGACGATGCCCGCCAGCTGCAGAGCCGGGCCGGCGAAGGCCTCCTGGTCATGGCGGGTTCGGCGCAGCTGCAGCAGCGGGGCGCCGATCTTCTCGGCCAGATCGAAGCGTGTGTGCTCGAGCAGATCCTCCAGGTGCGCTGGGATCGCCACAGCGAGGATCCTCGAGCGGGCGGTGTGGGCGAGGGCGAAGATGATGAGCCCGACTTTCGTCTCGATGAGCCCGGAGGCGAGGAACTCACCCGACCACTCCGCAAAGCGCAGCGCCAGATTCCGCCGGGCTCCCGGTGCTGAACCCGGCACGAGCGACTCGACCCGCAGTTGCTCGAGCAGATCGAACACCGTCCGGGCGGCAGGCTCGGCTGGGCGCAGCCGCCGGTGCAGCTGCCGGTCCGAGGCCTCCCACCGCAGCCACACGGCATCCGCGACCCCGCGCAGCGAGGCAAGCGACGCCTCGGGCGCGGGATCGAGGTGCAGGGCCGGCACGGCCAGCCGCTTGGGCCCGTCGTAGAGCCGGCCGCCGCGATGATGCAGACCCGGCCGGCCGGTCGCAGCGCGTGCCTGGGCGTCGGCGAGCTCGCGGAAGTGCTCGCGCCGGCGCGTGGTCCGCGGGCTCTCCTGGGCACCCGGCGGCGGCCCGCCGGTGGCGGTCGTCGGGTCGGCGGTCAGCGGCGCGCCCGCGCCCGAGGCGGTGGTCGGCTGGGTGCTCATGCTCAGGCTCCGGCTGGGGTCAGCGACCCGGGGGCGGCCTCGGCGATCTCGGCGTCGAAGCAGCGCTGGTAGTACTCGGCGACGATGCCCTTCTCGTACTCATCGCAGCGGTTGAGGAAGGACAGGCGGAAGGCGCGTTCGCGCTCGCCGAAGATCTCGATGTTCTCTGCCCAGGTCACCACGGTGCGCGGGGACATCAGCGTGGAGAGGTCGCCGACCCTGAAGCCCTCGCGGGTGAGGTTGGCCAGGCGCACCATCGCCGCGATCGTCTCCGGCTCCAGGCCCGGGACGCGGGCGTCGACGATCGAGGCCTCGACATCCGGGTCGAGGGCCGAGAGGTGGGCGACGATCGACCAGCGGTCGAGCTGGGCGTGATTGAGCCGCTGGACGCCGTGGTACATGCCGGTGACATTGCCCAGCCCCACCGTGTTGGCGGTCGCGAAGAGCCGGAAGGCCGGGTGCTGGGCGATGACGGTCGACTGGTCGAGCAGGGTCAGCCGGCCGTCGCGCTCGAGCAGGCGCTGGATGACGAACATGATGTCGGGCCGGCCGGCATCGTACTCATCGAGCAGCAGCGCGACCGGGCGGCGGACGGCCCACGGCAGGATGCCCTCGCGGAACTCGGTGATCTGCTTGCCATCTTCGAGGGTGACGACATCACGGCCGATGAGGTCGAGGCGCGAGATCTGCCCGTCGAGGTTGACGCGCATGCACGGCCAGTTCAGGCGGGCGGCAACCTGCTCGATGTGGCTGGACTTGCCGGTGCCGTGCAGGCCCTGGACGAGGACCCGGCGGTTCTTCGCGTAGCCGGAGAGGATCGCCAAGGTCACGTCCGGGTCGAAGTGGTGAGCCGGATCGATCGCCGGGACGAGCTCGTTGGGCTCGGAGAACGCCGGGACCTCGAGGTCGCGGTCGATGCCGAAGACCTCGCGGGCGCTGACGGTGGTGTCCGGGACGCATGCGGTGTCGGTCAGGTCCGGTGTCGTCGGGGTCATGGGAGCCTCCTCAGGTGTTCGCGGCAGCATCGTCGCTGCCCTGATCGGCGCTGCTGTCGTCGGTGGGGTGGCTGTGGGCGGCGATCTGCTCGGCGGCCCGGCGCAGCACCGGCACCAGGTCGACGCAGTCGGCGGTGCTCAGCCGCAGGGCCGGGGCCTGCACGGCCACGCACAGGTTCGAGATCCCCGACGGATCCGGGATGAGCACGGCGGCGCACACGAGCCCGGCGAGGTATTCCTCATCGTCGATGCCGTAGCCGAGCTCAGCGGCGCGCGCCACCTCAGCTTCGACCGCCTCGGGGTCGGTGATCGTGTTCGGGGTGAAGCCGCGCAGCGGGGCGGTGCCGAGCAGCTGGCGGCGGGCAGCCGGGCGCAGCTGGGAGAGCAGCAGCTTGCCCGAGGCCGAGGCGTGGGCCGGTACGCGCGAGCCGGGCGCCAGGGTCACGCGCAGGGGTTCGGGGGTCTCGACGCGGTCGAGGTAGACGACCTCGTGGCCGGACAGGGCGGTGATGTTGCAGCTCTCGCCGATCTCGGCAACGAGCTCGGCGAGGATCCGGTTGCGATTGCCGAAGTGCACATCGGTCAGCAGGGTCCGCTCGGCCATCCGCCGCATCCGCGGGCCGGTGCGGAACCGGCGGCCGTCGCCATCGCGCAGGACCATGCCGGCGTCTTCGAGCTGCTGGAGCATCCGGTGCAGGGTGGGCTTGGGCAGCCCGGTCTCCTCCGTCAGGCCCTGCAGGGTCGAGGGCGTCTCACGGGTGGCGATGAGCTCGAGGAGGGACAGATGCCGCTGGACCGGGGTGTCACCGGTGAGTCCGCGGCCGATCTCCACCGCCTCGGCGGCGGGATGGGCGGCGGTCCCCACGATCTCTGCGGTGCTCACGATTCCTCCAGTCTGCGCCGCGGATCGGCGGCGCCAGCGAACGGTCTGTCTCGAAAAGTATTGCAGACTGTTCGCAATTTTGGAATATGTGTTGACGTGCGGGGTGCTCGGTCTCTAAAGTGAAGCACGCAACAGTAATCGGAACGGACTGTTCCGTTATCGGGAACATTGGAGTTCACGGACCAGAAGGAGGTCGGGAGCAATGGCTTCGACCAACACAGGACGCGAGGTCGTCAAGGGCGTACAGCGGATGACACCGTCGGAGGCCTTCGTTGAGACCCTCGTCGCCAACGACGTTGAGACGATCTTCGGCATCATGGGATCGGCATTCATGGATGCGATGGACATCTTCGCCCCGGCCGGCATCGAGCTGGTGCCCGTCGTACACGAGCAGGGCGCGGCCCACATGGCCGACGGCTACTCGCGCGCCTCCGGCCGCCACGGCGTGGTCATCGGCCAGAACGGCCCGGGCATCTCGAACTGCGTGACCGCGATCGCCGCCGCCTACTGGGCGCACAGCCCGGTCGTCATCGTCACCCCAGAAGCAGGCACCAACGGCATCGGCCTCGGCGGCTTCCAGGAAGCCAACCAGCTGCCGATGTTCCAGGAGTTCACCAAGTACCAGGGCCACGTGTCCAACCCGGCCCGGATGGCCGAGTTCACCGCCCGCTGCTTCGACCGCGCCAAGGCGGAGATGGGCCCGACCCAGCTCAACATCCCGCGCGACTACTTCTACGGCGAGATCGAGACCGAGATCCGCGAACCGGCCGTCATCGACCGCGGCCCCGGCGGCCCCGAGTCCCTCGACCGTGCCGCCAAGCTGCTGGCCGAGGCGGAGTTCCCCGTCATCGTCTCCGGCGGCGGCGTCGTGTTCGCTGATGGAGTCGAAGAGTGCAAGGCCCTGGCCGAGCGCCTCGGCGCCCCGGTCGTCAACTCCTACCAGCACAACGACTCCTTCCCCGCCTCCCACCCGCTGTGGTGCGGGCCGCTGGGCTACCAGGGCTCGAAGGCCGGCATGAAGCTCATCAAGGACGCCGACGTCGTCCTCGCCCTCGGCACCCGGCTGGGCCCCTTCGGCACCCTGCCGCAGCACGGCCTGAACTACTGGCCGGAGGACGCCAAGATCATCCAGGTCGACGCCGATGCCGACATGCTCGGACTGGTGAAGAAGATCGAGGTCGGCGTGCTCGGCGATGCCAAGCAGGCAGCCTCGGCGCTGCTGGAGCGGCTCAACGGCCTCGACGTCGCCTCGGACAAGACCAAGGATGAGCGCGCTGAGCGGATCCGGTCCGAGAAGGACACCTGGGAGAAGGAGCTCGCCGAGTGGACCGAGGAGCGCGACGACTTCTCGCAGGACATGATCGCCGAAGCCGAGCAGGAAGAGGGCAACTGGCTGCATCCGCGCCAGGTGCTGCGCGCCCTCGAAGAGGCGATGCCCGAGCGCGTCATGGTCTCGACCGACATCGGCAACATCAACTCGGTCGCGCATTCCTACCTGCGCTTCGAGGAACCGCGGTCGTTCTTCGCCCCGATGTCGTTCGGCAACTGCGGCTACGCCCTGCCGACGATCATCGGCGCCAAGAAGGCCTGCCCGGAGCGCCCGGCGATCGCCTACGCCGGCGACGGCGCCTGGGGCATGTCGATGGTCGAGGTCATGACGGCTGTCCGCCACGACATCCCGGTCACCGCGGTCGTGTTCCACAACCGCCAGTGGGGTGCGGAGAAGAAGAACCAGGTGGAGTTCTACAACCGCCGCTTCGTCGCCGCCGAGATCGACACCGACTCGTTCGCTGAGATAGCCCGCGCGATGGGCGCCGAGGGCGTCACCGTCGACCAGCTCGACGAGGTCGGCCCCGCACTCAGAGCCGCGATCGATGCGCAGATGAACGAAGGCAAGACGACCGTCATCGAGATCATGTGCAACCGTGAGCTCGGCGACCCGTTCCGCCGCGATGCGCTCAAGAAGCCGGTCCGCCTGCTCGACAAGTACAAGGACTACGTCTGATCCGTCATTTGCACTGTAGTTGTAGTGGTGAACCGGGCTGAGACAGAGGGCTCCTGAAAGCACCGCAGACTGATAGGGAGTGTTCCCGACGCGCAAGCGCCGAGGGCACTCCCTATTGCAGTGTGGTGAGAAGCGATTCACTCCGCGGTGGCACCAACGGGAGCCTCGCCGCAAGCAGTGTGTCGGGTCTGAAACGTGCAGAAGCAGCCGGAGAGTGCTGTGAGGTGTGCGGCGGAATCCGAGGTGGCGAGATGGTGACCTGCTCAATGTCAGGTCAAGGAGGTCTAGCCTTAGCGGTAGTCGGCGCTGCAAAAGTTCCAGTGTCAGACGAATTGTTGCCGATGCGCTATTGACGCAATAAGAAATGAGGATTAGATTAAGATCACCCTCGAGAAAGGTACCCCATGATTCGGTACAGGCGCGTTCTCGCTGCGCTCTTAGCAAGTTCCCTATTGGTGACTATTACCCCCCCTGGCATAGCCTCAGCAAATGAGTCCACCGAAATGACGCAGAAGGAACTGCGTGCCGAGAGGCAAGCCGATGCACGCCAAATTGCCAGTATCGAAGCAAGCATGGACGGTCTACTTCGCGTTGGAAAGCAGCTCGAGGAATCCGAGCGAGGTGCAATGCCACAACCTGCTGCGTCGAAATGTAGGGCAGGATCTACAGGAGAATTCTGGGTTAGTACGATGATGAACTCGGGCAGCGTCGCGTTCACCGGCCACGCTGCAATAGTATCGAGTCGTTGTCAGACGACGATTGAATCGTATGCGAAACGCTACAGTCCGATCAAAAAGGATGGGGTGCAGAGATATGGGAATTCCTGGAGAACGCGGCCGAAAGCTTTCCTTCTCCGCCCGAAGAGGCAATCCGCTGCAAAGTACCGCGCTGCAGCAAAGTATGCAGAAGGCAAAGTCGGAAGGCCATACAATTGGTCCTTCATAAACAAGAAGACCGAAAAGAAGTTCTACTGCAGTCAGCTGGTGTGGCGCGCGTGGTTGAAGCAAGGTATTGATATCGAGAAGGGGTCGATTCCCAACAAGGCAGTGACGCCTGCCGATCTAGTGAATTCCTCAAACACGTACATTGTCCGGCGAAACAAATGAACGTTATGGGAGTCAGAGTTGCCGGGCTTGCGCTACTCCCCTTAGCCTTCGTGGCGGGATTGTCCGGTTGCGGATACGAGGCGGGTGCGAGCTTTCAGCTTCCCGTCGGTGGTGACTACACGATCATCTATAGTGATTTGGCCTCATCAGAGGCAGGTGCCGCAGTAGTCGGAGGTAACGGCGAGTTAGCTGAAACAATCCGCTTTCGAGCAATGGACTTAGGCGTTCGGACAAACCTGGGAGATTCGGTGCTTCTCACGGGATCTCGTGATGGCAATCGGCTGCTGATCAAGACTGACGGGTCTGCAGAACGCAGCTCTCCGGATTACGAGTACGCTGGAGGTGCTACGGCAGTAGCTTCGTCCTCCAAAGGTGCCGTAGTGACGTTCAACAACGCGGGTGCTGGTGAAGACGGTTATTCCAATCCGATTCTGCTTGAGCAGCCGCTGGGGGAAGCGAAGGCGGACCGCCGATTCACGGGCTACGCCAACTGGGTGTCCGAGCATGGCGGGTCTTTTGTGGTCGCCGGAGAGGACGGCAGCGCCTTAGACGAAGTCGGCAGTCAGGTGACGATTATTGACCCAGCGTCCCTCGAGGTCCTAAACCAATGGCGATGGCCAAAGCAGGGTGGTCTGGCCGATTGCGACCTCACGGGCCAGCGATTGCGTTGCATTGGTAGCGATCCAGAGGACTCTGGAGTAAATACGCTGCTGTACGACATCGACTTGAAGAGCGGCGAGCAGACGGTGCTTCCGAAGCGTGAACACGTTGGCTATGACGTGTTCACCGTCGATAGTAAACAGTATCTTCTTGATGATGCCGGGTTAGTTGAAGTCGCTGACGATGGGGTGCTTGTTGAATCAACCCGCATGGCGGTGATACCGCAGCACTTTGACGTCGATTCCTGGGTAATGACCGACGGGATTATCGACATCGTCGCCCGTGACCCTGATGGGGGCGACGTAGCGAACGGCGAGCGGTACATCGGCCGACTTATCCGCGTGGACGTGCGCGCCGGTTCGGTGCTACGCGATTTCCGCTTCAACCTACCGGATGAGATGACGACCAACATTCAGATCTTCCCCCGCGAGTTCTTCACGGCAGTCTGATTTGGCAGGCAGCTCCTGTGAAGACCCGACCTGGTGGAGATGTGAATGCGCCTACAGCTGTCAGCTGGGAGCCACGAGGCGTCTCGAATCCTGAAACGTGGACTGAGTAGCTTTTGGACCAATTCGTATCCTGGGGGTCGGCAAATATGAATATGTCGACAAACCTCTCACCGCGGTCACTGTAGGCTGCGGGTGCTCGACGGGAGAGTTAGGAAAGTCGTTCACGGTACGAAGCTTGCAGACCATGAATGACTTTTCTAACATTCCGAGGTTTGGCGTTGGGCCGTCGCTTTAACCTTGATCCACCGATCTGCTTGATGTCCGGGGGTTCACTCGGATTCGAGCGCGGACGCGATGAGTGGGCAGGAGGTAGTGTCCCGGCCTCTCACCGGTCTCTTCC